>CAIMBK010000103.1 GCA_903839195.1 uncultured Bacteroidota bacterium
GAATATTTGAAAATGATTGAATATAAAACCGCCGTTCTTGTGGCTGCGGCTATGAAAATGGGTGCTATAATTGCCGAAACTTCCGAAGAAAATGGAAATGCAATATATGATTTTGGATTAAATTTAGGTTTGGCTTTTCAATTGCAAGACGATTATTTAGATGCTTTTGGCGACCCAGAAACTTTCGGAAAACAAGTTGGGGGCGATATTATTGAAAATAAAAAAACCTATTTATTTCTTAAAGCAGTTGCCCTTTCTGACAAAAAAATTGCTGAACAACTGACGCAGTTATTTTCTATCAATTCCAAAGATAATGAAGATAAAATCAAGGCTGTAAAAACAATATTTATGGAATCAGGCGCCGCAGAAGCCACTCAAGATGCGATTCGGGTTTATACTTTTAAAGCCTTTGAAACATTGGACAAACTGAATATTTCATCAGAGAAAAAAAATATGTTGCGCACTTTTGGCGAAAAATTAATGAGTCGAAATGTATAATTTCATCGCGCCAATTTCTACAGATAATTTACTTTCCGAGGCCGAAAAAGAAAATTTATATGCCCAACTAATTGAGCAAATTAATAAAGATTTTAATTTTGCCAACGAACCCATTGACTTACCTTCAAACGTAACTCCGGAAGATTTAAAATCCCAATTGCACGAAAAAATTTATCGTTTGATTCAGTATAAATTTGCCGAATATTTGAGTTTGCTATACATTGTTGATGTCCCAGAAGATCAAGTAAAAAAACTCGATGGTTCCGATATTATGGAATTGTCACAACAAGTGGCTTTCTTGGTTTTAAAACGCGAATGGATGAAAGTATGGTTTCGGAATAAATTTTAGCGAATTTCTTTAGAAATAAACCCGAATAAACGGTGTCAGTGCGGTATTGTATACAAAATCAGTTTTTTTGTACAAAAGATTATATCGCATACCAATTGTAACATTGTTCGACCGATAACCCGCGCCAAGCAGCAATCCGGTATTCCAAAAATTATCATGAATGTTGTTTTTGCCTTCATTACTATAAGTTCTATTTACGCGCAATTGTTCCAGTTCTAATGAAATTTGAATCGCCTCAACAGGATTAAAAATCTCGATTAAACTTCCGCCATAAATCGCCGAACTATATTCTTCTCTGGAAGAAACGAAACTTCCTTGAAGCCCCACGCCAGTTGAAAAATAATCATTAACAGGATAAATGGCGCTCGGAGCGATGATAATATTTGTAAAATCAGAACCTATATTTAATCCAAATGCGCCGCCAAACTCCAGATTTTTCCAAAAATAACTGGAAGATTTTGAAGTTGAATTTTGATTTTGTGCAAACGATTGTACAGAAAAAAAGGCAATTAACAATAACACAAACTTTTTTAATGGCGATATCAGAAATTTGTTTTTCATATTTAGGTATAAAATAGTACTTATTGAGCAAAAGTAATGAAAAAGTGCAACGATTATATTTCATTTATTGTACTTTTGCAAAACAATTTTATAAATCAGGATATTCAAAAAAATATGGATAGGTTTTCCTTTTTAAACGCAGCACATTCCGAATTTTTCGATCAATTATACGAGCAATACTTAACTAATCCAGATAGCGTAGAACCTAGTTGGCGAAGTTTTTTTCAGGGTTTCGACTTTGGAATGGCGACTTATAACGATGAATTATCCTCTGAAAATGTTGTTAATTTCCAACAAAACGGACAAGCATCTGAAAAACTTCAAAAAGAATTCAATGTTATTCGATTAATTGACGGGTATCGTTCGAGAGGTCATTTGTTTACCAAAACAAATCCCGTTCGCGATAGAAGGAATTATTTTCCAACTTTGGAATTAGAAAATTTTGGCCTATCAAATGATGATTTGCAAACCGTTTTTGATGCCGCAAAAATATTAGGACAAGCGCCTTGTTCGCTTCAAAAAATACTCGATCATCTTAAAAATGTATATTGCCAACATATTGGTATTGAATACATGTATATGCGGAATCCTGAGATTATTCAATGGATTCAGAACAAATTAAACACCAATGATAATCTTCCTAATTTCGATTCGGAGGAGAAAAAAATCATTCTTGACAAACTAAATCAAGCGGTTTCGTTTGAAAATTTCTTGCACACAAAATACGTCGGTCAAAAAAGATTTTCCCTTGAAGGTGGCGAATCAATCATTCCTGCTTTGGACGCTTTGATCGAAAAAGCAGCTGAAAAAGGGGTTGAACAATTCGTAATGGGAATGGCCCATCGTGGACGTTTGAATGTTTTGGCCAATATTTTTGGCAAATCTACACAAGATATTTTTGGTGAATTTGACGGAAAAGATTACGATCAAGAATATTTTGATGGCGATGTAAAATACCACCTTGGTTTAAGCGCCGAGAAACAAACGCGATCCGGAAAAACCATCAATATTAATTTGGCTCCAAACCCTTCGCATCTTGAAACGGTTGGCGCCGTTATTGAAGGAATTACAAGAGCAAAACAAGAAAAATATTATCCAAACGATTTTTCAAAAGTATTGCCAATCGCCGTTCATGGTGATGCCGCAATTGCTGGACAAGGAATTTTGTATGAAATTGTCCAAATGGCGCAATTAGATGGATACAAAACGGGCGGAACAATTCACATTGTAATCAATAATCAAGTAGGTTTTACTACTAATTATTTGGACGCACGTTCCTCAACCTATTGTACCGATGTTGCCAAAGTAACACTTTCACCGGTTTTACACGTTAATGCCGATGATGCCGAAGCGGTGGTTCACGCCATTTCTTTTGCCGTAGATTTCAGAATGGAATTTGGTCGTGATGTTTTTATTGATTTATTAGGGTATAGAAAATACGGACATAACGAAGGGGATGAACCTCGTTTTACCCAACCTGTTTTATATAAAATTATAGCCAAACACAACAATCCGAGAGATATTTATGCCGCAAAATTATTGGCTGAAAATGTTATCGATGGTAATTTTGTAAAGCAACTTGAAGAAGAATATAAATCGAAATTAGAAGTCAATCTAGAAGCGTCACGCAAAAAAGATTTGACAATAATTACCCCTTTCATGAAAAATGAATGGGAAGGATTTTCACAAGTTACCGATACGCAAATGCTCGAAAAAGTAGATACCTCTTTTTCAAAAGAGGGATTGAAAGTGGTTGCCAACGCCGTTTGTAATTTACCCCCCGATAAAAAATTCATTAGTAAAATACAAAAATTAATAAACGACCGGAAAACCATGTTTTTCGAAACCAATAAGTTAGATTGGGCAATGGCCGAACATTTGGCGTATGGTTCATTATTATTAGAAGGTTTTGACATAAGAATTTCTGGCCAAGATGTTGAAAGAGGAACATTTTCTCACCGACATGCTGTTGTAAAAGTGGAAGATTCAGAAGAAGAAGTAACCTTGATCAACAATTTGGAAGACGCCAAAGGCAAATTTCAGATATACAATTCATTGCTTTCGGAATATGGCGTTTTAGGATTTGACTACGGATATGCGCTAGCAAGTCCAAAAACATTAACAATTTGGGAAGCACAATTTGGCGATTTCAGTAATGGCGCTCAAATTATGATTGACCAATACATTTCTTGTGGCGAAGACAAATGGAACAACCAAAACGGAATCGTATTATTATTGCCACACGGATATGAAGGACAAGGTGCCGAACACTCATCGGGAAGAATGGAGCGTTATTTGCAACTTTGCGCACGTCATAATATGTATGTAGCGGATTGTACCACACCGGCAAATTTTTATCACTTGTTGCGAAGACAAATGAAAACAACTTTCCGCAAACCATTAATTGTTTTTACACCAAAAAGTTTATTGCGTGATCCAAGAGTGGTTTCCCCAGTAGAAGATTTCACAACAGGTTCTTTTCAGGAAACGTTTGATGATGAAACGGTAGACAAAAAGGCGGTAAAAACGCTAGTTTTTTGCACAGGAAAATTCTATTATGATATTACCGCCGAAAGAGAAAACAGCGGTCGAAATGATGTGGCGGTTGTCAGAATCGAACAATTATTTCCATTACCAGTCGAACAATTAAAAGCCATTATTTCCAAATATCCAAATGCTGACGATTATGTTTGGGCGCAAGAAGAACCAAAAAACATGGGCGCTTATGGCTATATGTTAATGAATTTTGATTTGGTAAAATGGAGATTAGCTTCCCTTCGATCATATGCCGCACCGGCATCTGGAAGTTATACAAGATCAAAAAGACGTCACGCAGATGCCATAAAAATGGTGTTTGACAAAAATTTATTTAGATAAAACAATATTACTAGTAAGATTCATAATTTAAAAGAATAGAACATGATTTTAGAAATGAAAGTCCCTTCGCCAGGCGAATCAATCAAAGAAGTTGAAATTGCCACTTGGTTAGTAAAAGATGGTGATTATGTAGAAAAAGACCAAGCCATTGCCGAGGTGGATTCGGACAAAGCAACATTAGAATTACCCGCAGAAGCTAGTGGAATTATTACACTTAAAGCCGAAGAAGGAGATGCAGTTGCTGTTGGAGCAGTAGTTTGTCTTATCGATACCAGCGCAGCAAAACCATCAGGTTCAACACCAGCGCCAGTAGCCGTTGAAGCACCAAAAGTGGAAGTAAAAGCAGCGCCAGTTCAAGCAACTACTACTTATGCAACCGGAACGCCTTCGCCAGCTGCAAGAAAAATCTTAGACGAAAAAAACATACATCCAGAAACTATTATTGGCACCGGAAAAGAGGGTCGAATTACAAAAGAAGATGCGGTAAATGCTGTTCCTTCAATGGGAACTTCTCCTGACGGAAACCGTGGTTCGGAAAGAACAAAATTATCAATGTTGCGTCGCAAAGTGGCCGAACGATTGGTGGCCGCTAAAAACGAAACCGCCATGTTAACGACTTTCAACGAAGTAAACATGACGCCAATTAATTTAATTCGTAATGAATACAAAGAAGCTTTCAAAGCAAAACATGGCGGATTAGGATTGGGTTATATGTCCTTTTTTACCAAAGCCGTAACGCGTGCTTTGAAACTTTATCCAGATGTTAACTCAATGATTGATGGCGATTATAAAATTGCGTATGATTTTTGCGATATTTCTGTTGCCGTTTCAGGACCAAAAGGATTAATGGTTCCCGTAGTTCGGGGTGCCGAAAACCTAACTTTTAGAGGGGTTGAAGCAGAAATCAAACGATTAGCCATTCGTGCTAGAGACGGACAAATTACCGTTGACGATATGACTGGAGGAACTTTTACAATTTCAAATGGTGGTGTTTTTGGAAGCATGCTTTCCACACCAATTATTAATCCACCACAATCTGGAATTTTAGGAATGCACAATATTATTGAACGTCCAATTGCAGTAAATGGAAAAGTTGAAATCCACCCAATGATGTACGTTGCTTTATCGTATGATCATAGAATTATTGATGGTCGTGAATCTGTTGGATTCTTAGTTGCGGTTAAAGAAGCATTGGAAAATCCATTAGAATTATTGATGGAGGGTAATGCTCAAAAAGCTTTAGAATTGTAAAACGTATTTTATTTTATTGTAAAAACCCCTGTTTATAAACAGGGGTTTTTCTTTTTTATTGAAATCAAACCAATCAAAATGTTACCTTTGTTTTTTAAAAAACAGGATGATTTTTACCGATACACACACCCATTTATATTCAGAAGAATTCGATATTGACCGTGACGAAATGATGCAGCGCGCTATAAATGCTGGCGTAACGCGTTTTTTTATTCCAGCAATTGATTCTTCTTGTATTCAAAAAATGTATGATTTGGAAACCAAATTTCCTGAGAATGTTTTTCTAATGATGGGTTTGCACCCAACGTATGTAAAAGACAATTATATTGATGAATTGCAAATCGTTGAACAGGAATTGGCCTCCAGAAAATTTGTCGCTATTGGCGAAATCGGAATTGATTTGTATTGGGACAAAACCCATCTCAACGAACAACAAATTACGTTTAGGAGACAAATTCAATTAGCAAAACAATACAAATTACCAATCGTGATTCATTGTCGCGAGGCTTTTGATGAAATATTTGAAATATTAGAAGAAGAAAAATCATCTGATTTATTTGGTATTTTTCATTGTTTTACGGGAACCTACGAGCAAGCGCTTCAAGCGATTTCCTATAATATGAAACTCGGAATTGGCGGAGTTGTTACATTCAAAAACGGAAAAATCGATCAGTTTTTGGATAAAATAGATTCAAAACACATCGTTTTAGAAACCGATTCGCCTTATTTGGCGCCAATTCCTTTTCGAGGAAAACGAAATGAAAGTGCTCATGTAACTTTGGTAGCCAAAAAATTAGCCCAAATTTACAATGTCACATTCGAAGAAATTGCCAGAATTACTACAGAAAATTCAAAAGCTGTTTTTGGGATTTAAGCAAAACAAATTTGCAAGTCAATAAAATTTCGTTCTTTTGTGGTAAATAAATAGTTAGAAAATGTCAAAATTTGATCCAATACGGCCGTTTTATGATGCCGAAATAAATGAAGGAATTCAATCTACTGTGAATCATCCAATGATGAAAGCATTGATGAATTTTACGTTTCCTGATGTTGACGATGAAGTTTGGAAAGAGCAATTGCGAAAAACCCATTCAATTCGCGATTTTCAATGTAATTTTATTTATCATTCGGTTCAAAAAGTTTTAGAAAAATCATCGGAAGGCCTCACTACTTCTGGATTTGAACAATTAGAAAAAAACACTTCCTATTTATTTATTTCCAATCACCGCGATATTATTTTAGACACGTCGCTATTAAACGCCTGCCTTTTTGATCATGGTTTGGTTATGACCGCTTCCGCAATTGGTGATAATTTAGTCAAAAAAGCTTTTTTACTTACGTTGTCCAAATTGAACAGAAACTTTCTGGTTCAAAGGGGTTTATCGCCAAGAGAATTGCTTCAAAGTTCTAAATTATTATCGGAATATATTGGTCAATTGCTTTTGCGAGAAAACCGTTCGGTTTGGATTGCGCAACGTGAAGGGCGCACTAAAGACGGAAATGACGCCACGCATCCCGGCGTATTGAAAATGCTCGCAATGGCATCAGAAGAAACGAATTTAATGGATTATTTTAAGAAAATCAAAGTCGTTCCTGTTTCTATTTCTTATGAATATGACCCAACGGATGCCCTAAAAATGCCACAATTAATGGCCGAAGCCAATAATGAAATCTATATCAAAGAAAAAAATGAAGATTTTATGACGTTGTTAAGTGGAATAATTGGTCAAAAGAAACACATTCATATTCATGTTGGAAAAGTTTTGGATACCGAAATTGACACAATTGCTTCCGAACATGAAAACGCCAACAAACAAATTCAAGCATTAGCCCAAGTTATTGACGATTCCATTCTGAGTAGCTATAAATTGTGGCCAACCAATTATATAGCATATGATATTTTAAACAATACCAGTACATTTTCCGATAAATATACCGAAAGCGAAAAATCCCTTTTTGAACGTAGGTTGGAGATGAAAATCAATCAAACTAATGCTGTCGAACTGCAAGGATTTTTGGCAATGTATGCCAATCCGGTGTCCAATAAATTAAAGTATCACAATGCAATCTAAAGTCAAAATACTTTTAATTTATACCGGCGGAACCATCGGAATGATGAAGAATTTCGAAACGGGTGCATTAAAAGCGTTCAATTTTAGTAAATTATTACAAAAAATCCCAGAATTAAAACAATTGGATTGTAACATCGAAACCATTTCGTTCGAAAAACCAATGGATTCGTCAAATTTAAATCCCAAACATTGGATTCAAATTGCCGAAATTATCGAAGAAAATTATTCCAATTTTAATGGTTTTGTTGTGCTTCATGGTTCCGACACCATGTCTTATTCAGCATCTGCATTGAGTTTTATTTTAGAAAATTTAAATAAACCCGTTATTTTTACAGGTTCTCAGTTGCCAATCGGTGATTTACGAACAGACGCTAAAGAAAATTTAATTACGGCCATTCAAATTGCCTCGTTGCAACAAAAAAGTAAAGCCGTGATTCAAGAAGTTTGCCTTTATTTTGAATACAAATTGTATCGTGGCAATCGGACAACAAAAATAAATGCCGAACATTTTAATGCTTTTGCTTCGCCAAATTACCCTGAATTAGTTGAATCGGGCGTTCATTTGAAAGTAAATAACGAGGTGCTTTTATCCAAAAATCCATTAAAAAAATTCCAAACCAATAAAGAATTAGATACAAATGTGGCGATAATAAAAATGTTTCCAGGAATAAACGAGTCCGTATTGGCGGCTATTTTGGAGATTCCCAACTTAAAAGGGATTGTTTTGGAAACCTATGGTTCTGGAAATGCACCAACAGACGAATGGTTTATTTTGCTTCTTAAAAGAGCCATAAAAAACGGATTGCATATCATAAATGTTACCCAATGTTCTGGCGGAAGCGTGAGTATGGGACATTATGAAACGAGCACACAACTGAAAAAAATTGGAGTAATTTCTGGAAAAGATATCACTACCGAGGCTGCAATTACCAAACTTATGTACCTTTTGGGACAAAATGTAGCACCAAATGTTTTCAAAACCATTTTCGAAACTGCAATTCGAGGCGAATTATCATAATATTTCCATTTTAATTTCGGTAACTGGTATTTTTTTTTGTTCTTTGCAAACTCAAATAAAGAGAGGTGGCCGAGTGGCTGAAGGCGCACGCTTGGAAAGCGTGTATATGGCAACATATCGAGGGTTCGAATCCCTTCCTCTCTGCAAAATAAAATTAAGGTAGCCCATTCGGTTGCCTTTTTTTAGTATCTTTAAATTCACAAATAAAAATAGGATGCGATTATTAAATTTGATTGTCTTTTTTGTTTTTTTAAATGGGTTTTCTCAGGAAGCGCCCAATTTTACGGCCGTTGATTCTTTGTATCGAGAAGACCAGTTTTATTTAAGTTTTACTTATAATAACCTGTCCAAATTCCCAAGTGGTTTGCATCAAGACAAATTTTCACCCGGTTTATCCATTGGTTTTCTTCGGGATATGCCAATAAATAAAAACAGAACTCTAGCAATAGCGGCTGGTTTGGGTTATTCTTTAACGATTTACAATCAAAATTTATTGATTTTGAAAACACCTACCGGAAACGACTATCAGATTTTAGATGCTGACGTGGCATATTCCAAAGACCGATTAACCCTGCATCAAATTGATCTTCCAATTGAATTTAGATGGCGTTCTTCAACGCCTGACAGTCATAAATTTTGGCGGATTTATTCGGGATTTAAAGTGAGTTATTTGTTTAGTAACCAGTATCGAATTGCGAGCGATGTGGCCAATTATTCGATTTCAAACAATAATGATTTCAATAAAATAAATTATGGCCCCTATTTATCGGTGGGTTGGAATACTTGGAATGCCTATTTGTATTATGGATTAAATCCAATATTTAAATCCGACATAAAAATGTACAATCAATCACTTAATATGAATACTGTAAATATTGGTTTGATTTTTTATATTCTGTAATCGACTAATTACATTTTTTTACGCATTCTAGCTACAGGAATTTCAAGTTGTTCTCTGTATTTTGCGATGGTTCTTCGGGCAATTGGATAGCCTTTTTCTTTCAAAATTTCGGCAAGTTGGTCGTCTGGCAAAGGCTTGTGTTTGTCTTCTTCTTCAATTACGTTTTGAAGAATTTTTTTTATTTCAAGGGTGGAAACATCCTCGCCTTGTTCGTTTTTCATGGCTTCGGAGAAAAATTCTTTAATCAATTTTGTACCATACGGAGTTTCGACATATTTGCTATTTGCAACACGGGAAATGGTCGAAATATCCAAACCAACTCTATCCGCAATATCTTTTAGAATCATCGGTTTCATTTTGGTTTCATCGCCTTCAAGAAAAAATTCTTCCTGAAAAAGCATAATGGCGTTCATCGTCACATAAAGTGTTTCTTGTCGTTGACGAATGGCGTCTATAAACCATTTTGCGGAATCTAATTTTTGTTTAATAAATTGCACCGCGTCTTTTTGCGAATTCGATTTGTCGCGGGAATCTTTATAGGTTTGCAACATTTCTTGATACTCTTTCGATACATGCAAAGACGGAGCGTTTCTGCCGTTTAAAGTGAGTTCCAAATCGCCGTCAACAATGCGAATGGCAAAATCAGGAACGATATTTTCGGTAACTTTATTATTTCCAGTAAATGACCCTCCAGGTTTTGGATTTAATTTCTCAATTTCGTGAATGGCTTTTTTGAGGAGCTCGTTTGAAACACTATATTTTTGCAACAATTTGTCATAATGTTTTTTTGTAAATGCATCAAATTGGTGTTCGATTATGTCTAATGCTAATGCAACCGATTCGGTAGGGGTTTTGTGTTTTAGTTGCAGCAACAAACATTCTTGTAAATCTCTTGCGCCAACACCGGATGGTTCCAGTTCATGAATTACAAAAAGCATTTTTTCGACCATTTTTTCATCGGTATAAATGCCTTGGGTAAAAGCCAAATCATCAACAATATCTAAAATAGTTCTTCGAATATAACCCATGTCGTCA
Organism: uncultured Bacteroidota bacterium; assembly: GCA_903839195.1. Lineage (GTDB taxonomy): Bacteria > Bacteroidota > Bacteroidia > Flavobacteriales > Flavobacteriaceae > Flavobacterium. Next base: position 10,563 of record CAIMBK010000103.1, read on the forward strand.
ATGCTTCCAACTAGAAATTCTGCAATTTCTCTTTCAGAATCATTTAAAATAAAGGTATTTAATTGATTGATTAAATCCTGATGAAAACTGATTGGAGCGGCAAATGGCGCTTCTCTTTCATCGTCATCATCGCTGTAGTTATTGGCCTGTGTTTTATAATCGGGCGTGTCGTCGTTGCTTAAATAATCGTCAATATTAATATCTTCGGCTTCAATTCGTTCCGATTCGGCATCATCATAATCGTCGTAATCTTCATTTTCAAATTCGTCCTTTTCAAATTCTTCTTCTTTACCAGTTTCCAATGCAGGGTTTTCATTCATTTCTTCTAATAATCGTTGCTCAAATGCTTGCGTGGGCAATTGAATTAACTTCATCAACTGAATTTGTTGTGGAGATAATTTTTGAGATAATTTTAGATGTAGAAATTGTTTTTGCATCGCGTTATTTGGTAAATCGTTTAATTGGCATTTGGATCAAAAGTATTAAAATTCAGCACTTCCAGGAGTTCTTGGAAAAGGAATCACGTCGCGAATGTTCGTCATTCCGGTTACAAAAAGTACCAAACGTTCAAACCCAAGTCCGAAGCCAGAATGAACCGCCGAACCGAATCTTCGGGTGTCTAAATACCACCACAATTCTTCTTCATCAATGCCCAAAACCTTCATTTTTTCAATCAAAACGTCAAAGCGTTCTTCTCTTTGCGAACCACCAACGATTTCTCCAATTCCTGGAAATAAAATATCCATGGCGCGAACCGTTTTTCCATCTTCGTTCAAACGCATGTAAAAGGCTTTAATATTGGCGGGATAATCAAATAATATTACGGGACATTTGAAGTGTTTTTCAACCAAAAAACGTTCGTGTTCTGATTGTAAATCGGCGCCCCATTCTTCAATAATATAATTGAATTTTTTCTTTTTGTTTGGCGTTGAATCCCTTAAAATGTCAATCGCTTCGGTGTAGGAAACGCGTTTGAAATTATTTTCAAGGACAAAATTTAATTTGTCTAACAATCCCATTTCGCTTCGTTCGGCTTGTGGTTTTTGTTTTTCTTCGTCCAATAATCGGCTTTCCAAAAAGGACAAATCGTCTTTGCAATTTTCCAATACATATTTGATTACATATTGAATAAAATCTTCGGCCAAATCCATATTGTCATTCAAATCATTAAAAGCCACTTCGGGTTCAATCATCCAAAATTCGGCTAAATGACGCGATGTGTTTGAATTTTCGGCTCTAAAAGTTGGGCCAAAAGTATACACTTGTCCTAATGCCATTGCAAAGGTTTCGGCTTCTAATTGTCCAGAAACGGTTAAGTTGGTTTCTTTTCCAAAAAAATCTTCTTTATAATTGATTTTTCCTTCTTCAGTTTTTGGTGTATTTTCGAAAGGCAACGCGGTTACTTTAAACATTTCGCCTGCACCTTCGGCATCCGAACCTGTGATAATTGGGGTATTTACATAAACAAATCCTTTGTTTTGAAAATATTGATGCACCGCAAATGATAACACGGAACGCACACGCATTATGGCTCCAAAAGCATTTGTTCGAACGCGTAAATGGGCGTTTTCGCGTAAGAATTCAAGGGAATGTTTTTTAGGTTGCATCGGAAATTTCTCAGCATCGGAATCGCCAAGAATTTCAAGTTTTGAAACCTGAATTTCAAATTTTTGACCAGCTCCTTTGCTTTCTACTAATGTTCCAGTCACCGAAACGGCTGCTCCAGTTGTAATTCTTTTTAGCGTTTCTTCGGGCGTGTTTTCAAAATCGACAACACATTGAATATTGTTAATGGTTGACCCATCATTCAGGGCTATAAATTGATTGTTTCTAAAAGTTCTTACCCAACCTTTTGCATTGACTTCGTTGAGCATCGCGGCTCCGTTTAGTAAGTCTTTTACTTTTGTATGTTTCATCTTAATTTTAAATTTCTGAATTTAGATTTTGATTGAAATGCAAATATAATTGTTTTGAGGGATTTTTTAGCCCCGACAGCAGTGTAAATCCCGTATGATTTTTGACGAAGTAGAAATCATACGGATTGCAACGTATGGCGGGATTAGCTCCAAAAAAAAACTAGCGCTAGGAATCTTCTTTTATGGCTTTCTTTTTTTCGAATGTTAATACCAAAGCGGGCAATACTAACAAATTAGAAAACATCGCAAAAAGCAACGTGCAGGAAATTAATCCGCCCAAGGCAATGGTGCCGCTAAAACTGGAAAGCGTAAATATTGCAAAACCAAAAATCAATACGATTGATGTATAAAAAGTACTAATTCCAGTTTCTCGTAAAGCACTAAAAACCGATTTTTTTATTTTTCCGTTATTTTGAATCAAGTCGTGACGGTATTTAGCCATGAATTGAATCGCGTTATCCACCGAAATTCCAAACGCAATACTGAAAACCAAAATAGTTGACGGTTTTAGTGGAATTTCAAAATAACCCATTAATCCCGAAGTAATACAAAGCGGTAAAATATTAGTGATTACCGATGCAAATACCATTTTTACGGATCTAAAAAGATAGGCCATTAATCCGGCTATTAACAATATCGCAAAAATGAGCGATTCGATGAGGTTGTTGATAAGGTAGGTGGTTCCTTTTTGAAATACCAACGCTTTTCCGGTTAAAGTAACTTCGTAGCGGTCTTTTGGGAAAACTTCGTCAATTTTAGTGCGTAATTTTCCTTCCACTTTTGCCATTTCTTTGGTGCCAATATCTTTCATGAAAGTCGTAATTCGGGCGTATTGTCCCGTTGAATCGACGTAGCTTTTCATGAGATTGTCTTTGGTGTTTTTTGTAGCATTTTTGGCATAAGACAATATAAACGCTTGTTCTTGTGAAGTGGGTAATTGATAAAATTCAGGGTTTCCGTTATAAAAAGCTTGTTTGGAATATTTTACCAAATTGACAATTGAAACAGGTTTGGACAACTCGGGAATTTGTGAAATAGTTTCTTGCAATTCGTCCATTTTTTTCATGGTGGACAATTTCATTACGCCTTTTTTCCTTTTGGTATTGATCATGATTTCCAAAGGCATTACGCCATTGAATTCTTTTTCAAAAAACACAATGTCCTTAAAAAACGACGCGCTTTTTGGCATTTCGCCAATTAAACTTCCAGAGGCTTTTATTTGAGACAAACCAATTAGGCTAAATATAAACAGCAAACCATAAATGGAATAAATAACTTTTCGTTTGTTTCGCACGATGTTTTCTACCCAATCCAGCAAAGAAGAAATATAGGTTTTGCTCAAATGATACAAATGTTTTTCCTTTGGAACGGCCATAAAACTATAGATGATTGGCACAACCACCAGCGTTAGTAAATACACCGTAACCACATTTATAGAAGTTACCAATCCGAATTCAAAAAGCAAGTCGTTTCCTGTAATCATGAATGTGGCAAACCCAGCTGCAGTAGTCAAATTGGTCATTAAGGTTGAAACCCCAATTTTCGAAATTACGCGTTGTAACGCTTTTGCTTGGTTATTGTGTAATTTTATTTCTTGTTGGTATTTATTGATTAAGAAAATGCAATTTGTAATTCCGATAACGATAATTAATGGCGGAATAATAGCGGTCAAAATCGTGATTTTGTAATGGAATAGTCCGAGCGTTCCAAACGACCACATCACGCCAAAAAGCAAGATGCAAATGGAAATAAAAGTGGCTCGAAAAGATCTAAAAAACAAGAAAAATATTAATGAAGTAATTAGCAAAGCTGCGCCAATAAAAAGACCGATTTCGCCTTTCATGTTTTCGGCGTTGATGGTTCGGATATAAGGCATTCCCGAAACGCGCAAATCGATTCCGGTTGTTTTTTCGAATTTCTCGATTTTCGGAACCAGATTCTCAATGATGAAGGTTTTTCTTGCGGCCGAATTAACGATTTTTTTGTTCAAATAAACCGCCGATCGAATACTCCCAGTTTCTTTATTGAATAAAAGGCCTTCATAAAAAGGCAAATTATTGAAAAGATCATTTTTAACTTCTGCCAAATAAGAAGCTTGAAAAGTTTTACCTTGATCGATAAATGGGACAAGTACAAATTTTTCTTCGGCCGTATTTTTTTCTAATTTTTTTAAATCGTTCACCGAAATGACCAACTCGACTTCTTTAGAATTTTTTAAGCCAGACATTAATTCTTTCCAAGCTGAAAAAGCTTTTGGGGTAAAAAATTTAGGGTCTTTGAAGCCAATGACAATTAAGTTTCCTTCTTCGCCAAATTTATTTAAAAAGTCGTTATATTGCTTGTTTACAAGGTGTTTTTTTGGAAGTAAATTGGCCTCGGTGTAGGTCATTCCAAGGTTTTTCCATTGCAAAGCTAAAAAAACGGTAATAATAAAAATCACCGCAAGAATTACAATTCTATTCGTTAGAATAATTCTAGCGATTCGTTCCCAAAAACCAAATTTAATTTTATTTTTCATACCTTTTTCAATGCTGGCAAAGGTAATTAAAACCTATAAAATTAAATCCTTTTCGTTGTCTTTTTATACAAAAAAGATGTGTTTTTTTCGGCAATATTAATTTTATATTAAAAACATAATTTGCATTACAATTTATATATTTGCTTTTACCATCTTTGTAATTATTAAAAGAAGGAAAAACGAGACCAATAAATATGAAAAACTTAAAAAATGCATTATTTTATTTTGCTGTAACCGGTGGGTTTTCGGCATTAATGTATTGGATAGTTGTTCAGGGCGAAGAATTAGAATTAGGTAGAAAATTTCGTTTTGTGGGTTCGGGCGATGGTTATTGGCAAGATTTTCTGTCATCGATGGCTTTGAATTTGCAGCACCCATTGGCCATATTGCTGGCTCAAATTGTTACCATAATTATTATCGCTCGATTTTTCGGATGGATTTTCAGAAAAATTGGACAACCTACCGTTATCGGCGAAATACTTGCAGGAATCGTTTTAGGACCATCATTGGTTGGGATGTATTTCCCAGAATTTTCGGCTGCCTTATTTCCATTGGCCTCATTAGGAAATTTACAATTTTTAAGTCAAATTGGATTAATCCTTTTTATGTTTGTTGTTGGAATGGAACTCGATTTGAAAGCCTTAAAAAATAAGGCCAACGAAGCAGTTGTTATTTCACACGCCAGTATTGTGATTCCATTTGCCTTAGGAATTGGCTTGGCTTATTTTATTTACCACAAATTTGCTCCAGAAGGCGTAAAGTTTTTATCCTTCAGTTTGTTTCTAGGAATTGCCATGAGTATTACGGCTTTTCCGGTTTTGGCTCGAATTGTTCAAGAGCGTGGCATTAATAAAACTAGGTTGGGCGCTATTGTTATCACTTGTGCCGCTGCCGACGACATTACCGCATGGTGTTTATTGGCCGTAGTAATTGCAATTGTAAAAGCGGGAACTTTCGTGAGTTCCTTATATATTATTTTATTGGCTTTAGTTTATGTTTTAACCATGCTTTTTGTGGTTAAACCATTCTTAAAAAGAATTGGCGATTTGTATTCTTCCACAGAAAATTTAAGCAAACCCGTTGTTGCTATTTTCTTTTTAACGTTAATACTTTCGTCCTACGCAACAGAAATTATAGGAATTCATGCCCTTTTTGGCGCCTTTATGACGGGCGTTATTATGCCCGATATTTCAAAATTCCGAACGGTTTTTATAGATAAAGTAGAAGACGTATCGCTGATTTTATTGCTTCCTTTGTTTTTTGTTTTTACAGGATTGCGCACCGAAATAGGTTTGATAAACGATCCTTATTTATGGAAAGTTACTGGTTTTATTATTTTGGTTGCCGTGGTTGGAAAGTTCTTCGGAAGTGCTTTGGCAGCAAAATTCGTTGGACAAAATTGGCGCGACAGTTTGACGATTGGCGCATTAATGAATACTCGGGGTTTGATGGAATTAGTTGTTTTGAACATTGGGTTGGATTTAAAAGTCCTAACGCCAGAAGTTTTTACAATGATGGTAATTATGGCATTGGTAACCACTTTTATGACCGGACCTGCTTTGGATTTAATCAATTGGATTTTCAAAACAAAAGACATTATTATACCTGAAGAAGTTACAAAAGACGGAAAATTCAAGATTTTGATTTCTTTTGGAAGTAACGAAAAAGGAAAATCTCTCTTGCGATTGGCTTCAAGTTTTATAAAAAAACAAAAAGAAACGGCCAATATTACCGCAATGCACTTGACTTTAAGTGACGAAATGCATTCCTATAATTTGGAAGAATATGAAAAAGAACGTTTTCAACCTATTATGCAAGAATCCAAATTGTTAAACCAACACATTACAACCATTTTTAAAGCAACAGGGGATATCGAAACCGATATTTCTGATATTGCCAATCAAGGGGAATATGATTTATTGTTGGTCGGACTTGGAAAATCGATTTTCGAAGGAACTTTACTTGGAAAAGTGCTCGGATTTACCACGCGAATTATCAATCCTGATCGTTTGATTGATAAATTTACTGGAAAAGAAGGATTGTTTGAAAACTCCCCTTTTGATGAAAGAACGCGTCAAATTATTTCCAAATCTAAAATGCCAATCGGAATTCTTGTCGATAAAGATTTACAAGATGTTAATCAAGTATTTATTCCAATTTTTGGTGCCGAAGATGCTTTTTTGATGGATTATGCCCAAAAATTAATTTTCAATAACAATTCAAACGTTTCTATTTTGGATAGTAACGGGCAAATTAAAAATAATTTTTTAATCGAAAATGCCATTGCAACGCTAGAAAATAAATATCCAAATAACCTAAATTTGGTTAACGAGCGAATCATGAAAAAAGAATTTTTAAACCAACAAGATTTGATGATTATTAGCTTAGAAAGTTGGAAAAATCTCGTGGATTCGAGAAGTGTTTGGTTAACAAATGTTCCTTCGGTGTTGATTATTAAGCCCTAATTAGAGCCCTAAATTTAGAATAAAACTCAACTTTATAGTCAAATTATCTTCAAAACGCGCCAATTGATTTGGCCCATATCGGTAAAAACCAGTTAGCCCAAAACCTTTATAAATTTGATTGAGTTCCATTCCGGATTCAAAAAATCCTTTATTTAAAGTCTTATACTCAATTCCGGCATGTTGTTCTGGATGTTCCAAATTTCCCCATGCCATTCGAGTTACCAAAACCAACGAAGGCCTTATTTTTTTAAATATCATAATTCTTTTGAAACCATGTTTGGCTTGAAAAAACAAATATTCGCTCGAGAAAAACTCATTGAAATACATGGTTTCAAAACTGTTTTTCCCCGCAATAGTTATTCGTTTTAAAATGCCATTTTTAGTCAAATTATTCGGAGAAGTATTGTACAAATGCGTCAATGGAATGTCGCCAAAACCAAATCCTGCTTCAAGTAATAGGTCTAATTTTTCGCCGCTCGGGTATTTTTTTTCATAATCTGCTCGAAAATCTATCTTGCCAAACTCCAAATCATTTCCGAGTAATTTTGGAATAGAATGCGTATATTGAATAGTAAATTTTGGAAATCTTTTTTCTGTTTCATATCGACCAACCGGCGTTTGCATATAATCGCTAAAAGGATTCCATTGCAGCGAAACCATAGCGGTGGTTAGGTTGTAGGAATTATAAGATTTGCCATTTGCAGTATATGTATAAGCAAATTGTGGTTCAATTTTACTTTGTGAAAGCTGCCAAATACTTTCTGTTTTCGGAATGATTTTGGTTTCGATATAGCCTTTCCACGTTTGATAATTATAGAAAGTACTCACGTTTATTGGCCTTGGATCATAAAGTTTAAAAATCCGTTTGTCAATAACAAAACTGGTGCTTGCAATTTCACGAACATCATCGGTAAAACCGCCGCCAATCCATGTGTTTGAAACTTTTCCAATTCGGGCGGCGCCACCAAAATTGTATTTAAAATTTCCGTCTTTGGTACCATAAACCAAGTAACTGTCCAAACGGTATTTTCTAGAGAATTTTTCATTGGTAATACCGCCTAAACCCATACGAAAACCTTCATAATTATTGTAACTCAGAAAATGGCGCAAGTCAAAGTCAAATGCACCCGAAGGCACATAACCATTTATTATTTTTCTGCCCAATCGCACTCTTTTTTCAAAGCTGTTTTTAGCCGAAACGCTATCTAATATTTCATAGGTGCGCTGAATTTTGCCATCAAAATTGTCTTTTCGAAAGGCATTCCAAAAAACGTCAGGTTTGTTTCCAGCCTCATCGGTAACTTCAACAGCAAATTTTGTATTTTTTAGAAGTATCGGGATATTATATTCAAAATCGGAATTGGTGGTTTCGGATAGAAAATACATAAAATCGGAGGCTTCTTTTTTTCGTGGTTTTAGATTAATGGAATCGGCGTCAAACTGAATCGTTCCGCCTAATATTTTGATGTCTTCATCATTTTTACCCTTAATTATTTTAAAAACATTCGCGGTTGGAAACCAGATGTTTTCTTTTTCTAAATAGCTAAATTCATGATTTCCGGTAATGTCCAAAACGCCTTTTTGTCGCATAATGGCTTTTGCAACCGCATAATTATTTTGGTCAATATATAATAATCCTTCTAATCCAGCGGTGTTTTTTTGATGCTTAAGTTTGAAATAAATTTGATACACACGTCTTCCGTCAATGGATAATGTGTCCAAAATTTTGTAATCATAATTTTTAATCGCTTGATCCGAAATCGGGCTGATGTGCTTGGTTTCAAACAATTCATAATTGGAATCATAAATCGAAAACGACTGTAAATTGAAAGACAAAACTTCATAAACAGGTTGCTTAAATCCGCCCATTCGGGTTCCTAAAATGGTTTCTTTTAACTTAAAATTGGAATATTGAAATTGCGAGAGTTTTTCACTTTGATAAAAATGGTTTTTACTAACAATTTTCTTGAATTTATAATCCGATGAATCCAATTCTACAAACCTTTTTTTATTTTTTTTAAACGAAAAAACGGAATCAATTTTTCCGCTTATCGAATCTGGATGGGCAGATACAATTATTTTTTTATAGGATTTAAACTGAAAACTTTTTAGTTTTTTTTGTGGATCATTTTGTGACTTATTTTGAATTGCTTTTTTTATAATTTCTAATGCAGGATTTGCATTTCCAACAAGAACTGCATTCAAAACGCTTGGTTTTTGCGAAAGCGAAATCACATAATATTTTTTGTTTGGCGAAAAGGCCATTTCCTCGGTTTTGAAACCAATATAAGAAACTTGAAAACTCGAATTTGAAAGGATACTACGAAAACTAAATTTACCATCAACATCCGAAATTGTTGCGATTCCTGTTGAGGTTGTGATTGATGCAAAGGGCAATGGGTTTTTTGTGGCGGCGTCTTTTACGACTCCGCTAATTTCTATTTGCGCCTGCAAAGAAGAAATTGTAAATAAAAAGAAAATGGCGAATAATTTCATTGTTTTGGTTTTTGACAAAAGTAATAATTAATTAAAAAAAAATCCGCAATAAAGCGGATTTGGTAATATTAAAATTATACTTTCATAATTTCGGCTTCTTTTGTAACCAATAATTCATCCACTTTTCGTATGAAGCTGTTCGTTAAATTTTGAACTTCGTCTTCGGCGCTTTTGCAAATATCTTCTGATGTGCCCTCTTTTTCCAGTTTTTTGATATCGGTATTGGCGTCTTTTCGAACATTTCTAATACCAATTTTGGCGTCTTCGGCTTCGGCTTTTGCTTGTTTGGCCAAATCGCGTCGGCGTTCTTCGGTTAATGGTGGCACGCTAATAATAATCATATCGCCATTATTCATTGGATTAAAACCAATATTGGCAACCATAATTGCTTTTTCAATCACTTGAAGCATGTTTTTTTCAAACGGTTGCAACGTGATGGTTCTTGCGTCTGGAACACTAATTTTTGCTACTTGCGAAAGCGGTGTCGCCGAGCCGTAATAATCCACAAAAACACTTCCAAGCATTGCTGGCGAAGCTTTTCCAGCACGAATGTTTAAGAATTCTTTCTCTAAATGCACAATGGAATTCGACATCGCTTCCTCCGTACTTTCTAATATAAATTCAATTTCTTCAGTCATTTTTCTTTTATTATTTACTAACAGGATGAAAATTAAATAGTTACTACAGTTCCAATATTTTTGCCTTCGCAAATTTTTAATAAATTGTCTTCTTTGTTCATATCAAAAACTACGATTGGCAATTTGTTTTCCTGACTTAATGTAAAAGCCGTTGAGTCCATCACATTTAAACCTTTTTTCAAGACATCATCAAAGGAAATATAATCAAATTTTGTTGCTGTTTTGTCTTTTTCAGGATCGGAAGTATAAATTCCATCCACGCGAGTTCCTTTTAAAATAACATCGGCATGAATTTCAACTCCACGTAAAACGGCAGCGGTATCGGTTGTAAAATAAGGATTTCCTGTTCCGGCTCCAAAAATCACGATGCGTCCTTTTTCAAGATGACGAACGGCTCTTCTTTTAATATACGGTTCGGCAATAGCTTCAATTTTCAAAGCAGTTTGCAAACGCGTCAACATGCCTTTATCTTCCAAAGCGCCTTGCAACGCCATTCCATTAATAACGGTTGCCAACATTCCCATATAATCGCCCTGAACGCGATCCATTCCATTACTGGCTCCTGAAACTCCCCGAAAAATATTTCCACCACCAATTACAATAGCAATTTCAACCCCTTTATCGTGGATTTTTTTAATTTCTTCAGCGTATTCTGCCAATCGCACAGGGTCTATTCCGTATTGTCTTTCGCCCATTAGCGCTTCGCCACTTAATTTTAGAAGAATTCTTTTGTATTTCATGTGTTCGTTTCGTTGAGTTATGCAAATATAGACATATTCTTTTTTTATGAAATAGGTTTTGAATAAATAAATAGGCTCCTTTTATTTATCGTTTAAATTCAAATTCCCCTCTTTTGTCGATTATGTGATAATTGTTACGCAAATTGCCTTACTAATAATGTAATTTTGTCTTACTAAAATTGCTAAAATGAAAACAATAATTTCAACCGCTTTGAACAATAGTCATTCCTACTCGGAATATAGAAAAATTATTATCGATTTATTATCTCTCGGAAAATCTTCTGGAAATGAACAATCGGATGATTTGACGCAATTTAGTTCGCTAAATGAGACAAGAATGCATCGTTTGGACAAAACAATTTCAATTTCTGACAACAACATTCAACAACTTAATTCCCTAAAAAATAATTACATCTGGCTCGTAATTGCCGAAGGATGGTGTGGCGATGCGGCCCAAATTGTGCCTATTTTAAATAAGATGGATTTGCTAGCGCATACAATTGAAATGAAAATTGTTTTTCGTGATGAAAATCCAGAATTGATGAATTTGTTCTTAACCAATGGTACCAAAGCAATTCCAAAATTAATTATTTTAGATAAAAAAACGTTAAACGTTGAAGCTAATTGGGGGCCAAGACCAAAAGGCGCATTGGATTTAATTACAAATTATAAAGAAAAACAAGGTAAAATTGATGCTAATGCTAAAACAGCATTACAACTTTGGTATTTGCATGATAAAGGAATTTCAACTCAAACAGAAGTCACGGAATTAATGTTAAGTATTGAATCTGATTTGGCTTTTAAAATGTAATTCAGGATTTATTTTCCAATAATGATTCTTCAAAAACAGTTACATCTAAGGCATTTTTAACGTCGTATTCACCAATTTTTGTCCGGCGTAAAGCCGTTAAATGCGCCCCAGAATTTAGCGCTTTTCCAAAATCAAAAGCCAAGGAACGAATATAAGTCCCTTTGCTACAAACTACCCTAAAATCTATTTCTGGAAGCGCTATTCGAGTGATTTCAAATTCATAAATTGTAGTTTTCCGAAAGGCAATTTCAATACTTTCTCCGGCACGCGCGTGTTCGTATAAACGAATGCCATCTTTTTTTATAGCCGAATAAATGGGTGGTTTCTGATCGATTTCGCCCAAAAATTGTTTAACCGCTTCCTGAATTAATACTTCATCAATATGCGAAATAGGAAAATTTTGATTGATTTCAGTTTCTAAATCGTAGGAAGGAGTGGTGGCGCCAATATGAAAAGTGCCTGTATATTCTTTGACTTGACTTTGAATTTCAGTAATTCTTTTGGTGAATTTCCCCGTGCAAACAATTAAAAGTCCTGTTGCCAAAGGATCTAATGTCCCCGCATGACCGATTTTAAATTTTTTAGGAAGACCCGCTTTGTTGATTAAAGCATATTTCATTTTGTTGACCGCCTGAAACGAAGTCCATTGCAAGGGCTTGTCAATTAAGATAATTTGCCCATTTTGATAGTCTTCCGTAGTCATTAGATTACCGTCAAAGAATGAACAAAAAAGTGTATGACCAAAAGTATAATTCCGGCAGCAATTCGATAATATCCAAAAACTTTAAATCCGTGTTTGCTTAGAAAACCAATAAATGATTTGATGGCGATTAGGGCAACAATAAACGCTACAACATTTCCAATAATCAAAAAGTTGATTTGTTCGTGTGTTAATAAAAACCCGTCTTTATAATAATCGTAACATTTTTTTAGCGTCGCGCCAAACATCGTTGGAACGGCCAAAAAAAAGGAAAATTCTGCTGCCGCCGATCGGGATAATTTTTGTGACATTCCGCCCACAATACTTGCCCCGCTTCTCGAAACGCCCGGAATCATTGCTAAACATTGGAACAAACCAATTTTAAATGCCGTTAAATAGGTAATTTCGGTATTGGTTGAATTTCCAAACCAATCATCTACTTTCAATAATAATATTCCGCCAATTAAAAGAGAAACCGCAACTGTGATTGGATTTTCTAATAAAGCATCTATTTTTTTGGCAAATAACAATCCGAAAATTACAGCAGGAATAAACCCTACAATTATTTTGTAATAAAAATCAAGTGTTTGAAAAAAGCGTTTGAAATATAAAACCAAAACCGAAAGTATAGCGCCTAATTGGATAACGATGGTAAAAAGTTTGGTAAAATCGTCGTGTTCAATGCCAAAAAAACTGCTTGCGAGAATCATGTGTCCCGTCGAAGAAATTGGAAGAAATTCGGTAATGCCTTCAATAATTGCTAAAACAAAAGCTTGAAAAGTAGTCATTTATTGCTTTTTTGGATTTTTGAAAATCGAATAAATGGTTATTCCAAATCCAATTAAAACAACGGTTGGCGCCAATCGAATTCTACGAAAATTGAAAACTGCGTCATTAAAAACTTTCGGATCATCGCTTCCGCCACCCGACATTAGTAAAAATCCAATTGCGATTACCGCAATTCCGATAATCAGAATGGTGTAGTTTATTTTTTCAAACAGAAAGGCGTTTTTTTGGTCTTTATTTTTCATTAGAATTTTAGTATAAATCGTCTGTTCGTAAATTCAAAAAGCGTTGCGCGGCAAAATAAGTACTGACCCATGTAATCAAAACCCCAACCAAAAGCACGCCGAAAAGCACCAAGCCAATCATTAATCCGTCATCTAGAATTCCCAGATTTGGAAAATTTGCATTCAAATAGATCAACGAACTAATCAATGCCAAAACCGCCAAACCCGAACCAACAAGTCCTAATTTCACACTTCTTAAAATGAATGGTTTTCTGATAAAAGCTTTTGTAGCGCCCACCATTTGCATGGTTTTTATGATAAATCGGTTGGAATGAATGGCCAATCGAATGGAACTATTAATTAATAAAACAGCAATCAAAGTCAAAAAGCCGCTAATTATCAAAATCCACATACTCACTTTTTTGATATTATCATTAACCAAATTAACTAATTGTTTGTCATAAACAATATCCGAAATCATTGCGTTTTCTCGAAAATGACTTTCAATTTTTCGAATACTATCCGAAACAATATAATCGGCTTTTAGGTGAATATCAAAGGAATTTTGCAAAGGATTTTCGCCCAAAAAAGTCATAAAATCCTCACCAATAATATCCGTGTGCATTTTGGCAGCGTCTTTTTTGTTTACAAAAACACTCGATTTTACAAATTTTGCAGTTTGTAATTCTTTTGCAAATAAATTCAAATCGGTTGCAATCGCTTCGTTTTTAAAGAAAACAGTCATGGCGATTTCTTCTTTAAAATCATCGGATAATTTCTTGGAATTCAGCACAAATAATCCTAAAATCCCTAATAAAAAAAGGACAAGAAAAATGCTTAATACTACAGAAAAATAAGAAGTGATTAACCTTCTTTTTTGGAATTTATCGTAAGAAGAACTCATAGTTTGGTCATTATTATTGCGTAAAAATAATAAAGAATTTCTTTATTTGAAGTTAATAACGCTCAAAGTTTTAACTTTCGTACAATAAATGTAAATTTGTCTGCTAATTGAAGACGTTTAATTAATTCTCCTTTTCGAAAACAAATCAAAAAAGGGTGCTATCAGATATGAAATACAATCCGAATGAAGTAGAAGCCAAATGGCAAAAATATTGGGCAGAAAATCAAACTTTTGCCGCAAAAAATCAATCCGAAAAACCAAAACATTACGTTTTGGACATGTTTCCGTATCCCTCTGGCGCCGGTTTACACGTTGGGCATCCGCTAGGCTATATCGCATCGGATATTTATGCCCGTTTCAAACGTCACAAGGGGTTTAATGTTTTGCATCCGCAAGGTTATGATAGTTTTGGCCTTCCTGCAGAACAATATGCAATTCAAACCGGACAACATCCCGATAAAACAACCAAAGAAAATATTGCCAGATACCGTCAACAACTCGACAAAATTGGTTTTTCATTTGATTGGAGTCGGGAAGTTCGTACTTCTGATGCTAATTATTACAAACATACGCAGTGGATTTTTATTCAATTATTTAATTCGTGGTATAACAAAACCAACGATAAAGCCGAAGATATTGAAACATTAATTGCCCTTTTCGAAAAAGAGGGAAATGCTAATGTTAATGCCGTTTGTGATGACAACATCGCTGTTTTTTCTTCATCCGATTGGAATACCTATTCCTCCGAAGCGCAACAAAAAATCCTTTTACATTATAGATTAACCTATTTGGCAGAAACAGAAGTGAATTGGTGTCCAGGATTAGGCACCGTTTTGGCTAACGACGAAATTGTAAATGGCGTTTCAGAACGAGGCGGACACCCGGTTGTTAGAAAGAAAATGACCCAATGGAGCATGCGAATTTCTGCTTATGCGGAGCGATTATTACAAGGATTAGAAACCATTGATTGGACAGAAGCATTAAAAGAAAGTCAACGCAATTGGATTGGAAAATCCGTTGGAGCGATGGTTTCGTTTAAAGTCAAAAGTCAAAAGTCGAATGTCGAAAGTGAGCAACAATTCATAGATGTTTTCACCACGCGTCCCGACACGCTTTTCGGAGTAACCTTCATGACTTTGGCTCCCGAACACGAATTGGTTGCAGAAATCACAACTCCTGAACAAAAAATGGCTGTTGAAGCCTATATCGAAAAAACAGCAAAACGTTCGGAACGAGAAAGAATGGCCGATGTCAAAACTATTTCGGGGGTATTTACGGGCGCTTTTGCCGAACATCCTTTTACCAAAGAAGCGATTCCAGTTTGGATTGGCGACTATGTTTTGGCGGGCTATGGAACGGGCGCCGTAATGGCGGTTCCTTGCGGCGATGAAAGAGATTATGCTTTTGCCAACTTTTTTAAAGGTCAAAATGGAATGCCGGCAATCAAGAATGTTTTTGAAAATATCGATATATCTAATGAAGCTTATGGTTCAAAAGAAAATGTAATTATTGCTAATTCGGATTTTCTAAACGGATTGAATTACAAAGAAGCCACTAAGAAAGTCATTGAAGAATTAGAAAAAATAAACCAAGGAAAAGGCAAAATCAATTACCGATTGCGCGATGCTGTTTTTTCGCGTCAGCGCTATTGGGGAGAACCATTTCCAGTTTATTATGTAAATGGTTTGCCACAAATGATTGATAAAAAATATTTGCCAATTCGTTTGCCCGAAGTAGAAAAATACTTACCAACCGAAGACGGGCAACCGCCATTAGGAAATG
The DNA here is from genome assembly GCA_903839195.1 of uncultured Bacteroidota bacterium. GTDB lineage: Bacteria > Bacteroidota > Bacteroidia > Flavobacteriales > Flavobacteriaceae > Flavobacterium. The sequence goes on from CAIMBK010000103.1 coordinate 26,543, forward strand.
CAACGATTTGGGCTTGGGATACTGCAAACAATAAAGTTGTCGAAACAATTTTGGTTGATAACAAAACCATTTTTCCGCTTGAATTGAACACCATGCCAGGTTGGGCGGGAAGTTCTTGGTATTGGATGCGGTACATGGATGCCCACAACGACAATGAATTTGCGAGTCAAGAAGCCTTGAACTATTGGCAAAATGTGGATTTATACATTGGCGGAAGCGAACATGCAACCGGACATCTATTATACGCCCGTTTTTGGAATAAATTTTTAAAAGACAAAGGTTTTGCACCCACCGAAGAACCCTTCAAAAAATTAATCAATCAGGGAATGATTTTGGGGATGAGTGCTTTTGTTTATAGAGAAGAAGGCTCAAATACCTTTTACTCAAAAAGTAAAATTACCAATATCAATACTCAAGCAATTCATGTTGATGTTTCTTTAGTAAATGCTTCTGACGAATTGGATATTGAAGTATTCAAAAATTCGAGAGATGAATATAAAAAGGCAGTTTTCATAAATGAAGATAATGGAAAATTTATTGTCGGTCGTGAAGTAGAAAAAATGTCAAAATCTAAATATAATGTCGTAACGCCAGATGATATTTGCGAACAATACGGCGCCGATACGTTGCGATTGTACGAAATGTTTTTAGGACCATTGGAACAAGCAAAACCATGGAATACTGCTGGAATTTCGGGAGTTTTTAGTTTCTTGAAAAAACTTTGGCGTTTGTATAACGATGACGCTAATGGTTGTGTGGTCACCAATAACGAACCTTCAAAAGACAGTTTAAAAACCTTGCACAAAACCATCAAAAAAGTAAATGAAGACATTGAGAATTTTTCATTCAATACGTCGGTTTCACAGTTTATGATTTGCGTCAATGAATTGTCTGCTCAAAACTGTCATGAACGTACTATTTTAGAATCATTAGCCATTTTAATTTCTCCTTATGCGCCTCATATCGCCGAAGAATTATGGTCGCAACTGGGTTATTCGGAATCAATCGCAACGGCTGATTTTCCGGTTTTTGAAGCCAAGTATTTGGTAGAAAGCAGCAAGGAATATCCCGTTTCTTTCAATGGAAAAATGCGCTTCACTATCGAATTACCTTTGGATTTATCCGTGGCAAAAATCGAAGAAATAATCATGAAAGACGAAAGGACCATCAAACAATTAGAAGGAAAAATTCCAAATAAAGTGATTATTGTTCCAGGAAAAATTATTAATTTGGTCGAATAATGACAAAATTTCAGGTTCCAAATTTGGCTTGTATTTTGATAGGGTTTATATAAATAACATTTAAAAGAAATCAATATGTATTTATTATTAGCAGGATTAATCATGTTATTAAGTTGGTTAGTAAGCAACCGACTAAAAAACAAATTCGAATTGTATTCCAAATTGCAATTGCAAAACGGAATGAGCGGTGCCGAAATCGCCGAAAAAATGCTTGCCGATCATGGAATTACTGATGTAAAAGTAATTTCAACACCAGGTCAATTGACGGATCATTACAATCCAATGGACAAAACGGTTAATTTAAGCGAAGCGGTTTATAATCAAAGAAATGCTGCCGCTGCTGCAGTTGCTGCTCACGAATGTGGTCACGCGGTGCAACACGCCACGGCTTATAGTTGGTTAGAAATGCGATCCAAATTAGTTCCAATTTTGAGCGTAACGTCCAATTATGTGCAATGGATTTTGATTGGTGGAATTTTATTAATCAAAACTTTTCCCGCTTTGTTGTTAATGGGAATAATTATTTTTGCCGCTACAACAGTTTTTTCAATCATCACTTTGCCGGTTGAATATGACGCAAGTAATCGCGCATTAGCTTGGTTAGAAAACAAAAACATGTTGACAAACGAGGAACAAGCTGGTGCCAAAGACGCTTTGAAATGGGCCGCAAGAACGTATGTTGTTGCCGCAATTGGATCAATTGCAACGTTATTATATTATGTAATGATTTATATGAACAGACGATAATAGGTTGAATTTTTAATTCAGAAAATCGGAAAATGACGAGTGTTGTTTTCCGATTTTTTTATAACCAAATCAACAAATCAACAAATCAATTTTTTCGTTACAATTGAATTTGTCGGTCAATTTGTTGGTCTAGAGAAATGAAGGTCTCTGTTCTCGAAACACCATCAATTGCTTGAATTTTTGAATTAAGAAGCGCCATTAAATGCTCGTTGTCTTTGCAAATAATTTTGATTAAAATAGACCAATTTCCAGTCGTATAGTGACATTCGAGGACTTCGGGAATTTTTCTTAATTCTCTAACAGCATCAAGATTTCGGGCCGCTTTGTCGAGATAAACCCCTACAAAAGCCATCGTGCTATAGCCTAAAACTTTATGGTTTACCGTAAATTTAGAACCTGATATTACACCCGATTGTTCCAGTTTTCGCAATCTTTGGTGAATTGCAGCGCCAGATATTCCAATTTTATTGGCAATTTGTAGAATGGGTTTTCGAGCATCGTCCATCAAAAAACGAAGGATTTCTTTGTCAATTCCGTCTATTTCAATTTGTAAGGAATTTATCTTCATAGCTTCAAAATTAGTATCATTTCAATCTAAAAACTTTTAATTTATAAGCAAATATAAAAAAACAATACCTAAAAAGCTAAAAAACTACCCCATTACATTGTTAGGGTTGTAGCCTTCATAGTGCATTTCTTTTTCGTTGAAAATAATCCCAAGTTCTTCGAGTTCTTTCAGAATTGGTAAATACACTTCTTTGCGAATCGGCAATTGAACACCAGGAGTTTTGATGTTTCCGTTCAGAATTTGAAGCGCTGCCATTGCCACGGGAAGGCCAACGGTTTTTGCCATTGCGGTATAGGTTTGGTCGTCACCAATGCAAACCATTTTGGAATCAATTTGTTTTTTGACGCCATTTATTTCGTAACCAAACTTGTGATACATTACAATCATGTCTTTGTCTTCGGGTTGTAATTTCCATTTGTCGGTGAGTATTTTTTCTAAAATTTGAGCTGGAGAAGCGTTTTTTAAACCCACAATTTTGTTGGGATTAAAAATATCCAATTCCATTAATTTCTCCCAAACCACATCGTCCGGATCGATTTTTAAATTTAAACGCAGTTTAATTTCAACAGAATCTGTTGGGTGATAGGGTAGAAACGAATTCGTAAATTGGCGGTAGCTCATGTTTTCAGAATCATCCATTATATACGTATCATCCGTCATTCCGAGTTGAACAAACATATTCCAAGCTTTTGAAAAACCCACTCTTCGGAGCGTTCCTCGGTATAAAGTGAGAATATCTTCTAGCCCGTAAATACTCCGATATTTCAACGAATCGCGATTGGCATATCCTTCAAATCGACCAAAACCTTCCACTTCCATGAATTCGGTTCGTCGGAATAATTTGTGATACGGAATGTATTTGTAAGTACCTTCTTGAATAAATTTGGCCGCTCCGCCTTGTCCGGCAAGAACAACATTTCTAGGTGCCCAAGTGAATTTATAATTCCACAGATTATTGTCCGATTCTGGGGCAACTAATCCGCCGCAAAAGGATTCAAACAAAATCATTTTTCCGCCTTTATCACGTATTTCATCAATAACTTTCATCGCGCTCATGTGGTCAATTCCTGGATCGAGCCCAATTTCGTTCATGAAGATGAGGTTATTTTCTTTGGCAGCAGCGTCCAATTCTTGCATCGCATCGCTAATGTAGGAAGCCGTAACCATATTTTTTTTGTAAACAATACAATCTTTGGCAATTTCAATGTGTAAATGAGCCGGAAGCATTGAAACAACAATATCGGCTTTTTCTATGACGCTTTTCCGTTGGTTTTCATCAAAAATATCTAACGGAATTGCGGTTGAATTCTTGTGGTTATTGGTTTTTCGTTGGGCTAATTCTAAAGAAATATCAGCAATAGTCAAATGCAGGTTTTCGGATTCCGACTTGTTTTGCAAATAACGTATGAGTGACGAAGCCGATCTTCCAGCGCCAAGAATTAATATGTTTCTCATGAATTTCCTTTATTGGATAACAAATGTAAGAATTTGATTGATTTTTTAGATAAAATTCTAATAAAACAAATATAATTTACTTTTGTCAGAATTGTAAAAAAGATGTCATTTACTGCAAAAAGTAGGGCTAAAAAAATGAGAATTGTTTTCTTGATTTACTATTAAATGAATGAATTTTGAAATTAATAATAATAAATGCTACAATTCATAAAATATCAGATAATTTTGCATTAACATTTATAAATTTTTAAAAAAAATGGACAGAAAAATTCTTTCAACGGCATCAATTTTTGGTTTAATCGCGATAATTTTAGGAGCTTTTGGCGCTCATGCGTTAAAAAAAGTATTGGATTTTCAAGAATTGAATACTTTTGAAACGGGCGTTAAATACCAATTAGCCCATGCGCTTTTTTTACTTTTTTTAGGAACTAATTCATTGATTTCACAAAAAAGAAAAACAATCCTCTTTTATTTAACATTTTTTGGTGTTTTTTTATTTTCTGGATCCATTTATTTGTTGGCTACAAATCGATTAACCACTTTCGATTTTCGGGTAATTGGATTTGTAACTCCCATCGGTGGACTCCTGTTAATACTGGCATGGAGCATTTTATTTCTAAGTTTTATTACAAAAAAAAATAGTATGTAATTTTAATATTTTACCTTTGTAGGAAATAAAATAATACAACCAAAATAAATTTCTATGGAGAATTACGTTCAATTTACGAAATCGATTTCGTTAACTAAATACGGAATCAAAAACAGCACCGAAATTTATTACAACCCGTCGTTTGAATTTTTATTTCAAGAAGAAACAAATCCTGGTTTAGAAGGTTTCGAAAAAGGTACAATTACCGAATTAGGCGCTGTTAATGTAATGACGGGAATTTTTACGGGAAGGTCGCCAAAAGACAAATATATTGTAAAAGACGAAATTACACGCGACACGATTTGGTGGACTTCACAAAAAGCCAAAAACGATAACAAACCCATTAATCAGGAAGCATGGGCGGCCATGAAATCGAATACAATTGAGCAACTATCAAACAAAAAATTATATGTAGTTGATGCTTTTTGTGGTGCCAATGAAAACTCCCGATTGAAAGTTCGCTTCGTGATGGAAGTGGCGTGGCAAGCGCATTTTGTAAAAAATATGTTTATCCGTCCAACGGAGGAAGAATTGGAAAACTTTGGCGAACCCGATTTTACAGTTTTAAATAGTTCCAAAGGCGGCTTGAAAAATTATGCGCAATTTGGATTGAATTCAGAAGTATATATTGCCTTTAATTTAACCGAAAAAATCCAATTAATAGGCGGCACTTGGTACGGTGGCGAAATGAAAAAAGGGTTGTTTTCAATGATGAATTATTATTTACCATTGAAAGGAATGGCGTCGATGCATTGTTCTGCCAACAAAGGAAAAGAAGGTGATGTTGCGATATTTTTTGGGTTGTCTGGAACTGGAAAAACTACTTTATCAACCGATCCAAAACGCGAATTAATTGGCGACGACGAACACGGATGGGATAATGACGGTGTTTTTAATTTTGAAGGCGGTTGTTATGCCAAAACCATCGATTTGAGCGAAGAAAACGAACCGGATATTTTTCATGCCATAAAACGAGACGCCCTTCTTGAAAATGTTACGGTTGATTCCAATGGAAAAATAAATTTTTCGGATGGTTCTTTGACTCAAAATACGCGTGTATCGTATCCAATTTATCATATTGAGAATATTGTGAAACCTATTTCAAAAGCGGGCCACGCTTCCAAAGTTATTTTCTTAACCGCCGATGCTTTTGGCGTATTTCCGCCTGTTTCAAAACTAACTCCTGAACAAACGAAATATTATTTTTTATCCGGATTTACTGCAAAATTAGCCGGAACAGAAAGAGGAATCACCAAGCCAGAACCCACCTTTTCGGCCTGTTTTGGAAAAGCATTTCTTTCCTTACATCCCACAAAATATGGCGAAGAATTGATAAAAAAAATGGAGGCCAATAATACCACAGCCTATATGATAAATACGGGTTGGAACGGAACCGGGAAAAGAATTTCTTTAAAAAATACACGCGCCATTATTGATCGAATTTTGGATGGCTCATTAGAAGATGCTCCCACACAAATTTTGCCCATTTTCAATCTCGAAATCCCAACGAATCTAGAAGGTGTTGACGATGCAATATTAGACCCAAGAGCGACCTATGAAGACGTTTCAGAATGGTCTACCAAAGCAATTGATTTGGCCGAACTTTTCATTAACAATTTCAAACAATATACCGAAAACCCACAAGGACAAGAGTTGGTAAAATTTGGTCCTCAGCTATAAAAAAAATAAGCTTTTAGATTTCTAAAAGCTTATTTAATATGGAATATTTTGTAATTTATTTATTGGCTTTTGCAATATATTTTTCTAAAGCCATTGTCATAGAAGGCGATTCTGGAGAAGGCGCCATAATATCTACACGCAAACCATGTTCTAAAGCTTCTTTTTGAGTACTACTTCCGAAAACAGCAATTCGAGTTTCATTTTGATCGAAATCAGGAAAATTCATAAACAATGATTTAATTCCTGTTGGACTAAAAAAGGCCAAAATATCATAATATACATTTGCCAAATCCGACAAATCACTCATTACGGTTTTGTAAAAAATAGCTTGCGTCCAATCCACTTTTAAATTATTCAACGTTATTGGCGCTTCAACATTCAGTTGATCCGATGCAGGTAAAAGAAATTTTTCGTCTTTATATTTTTTAATTAATGGGGACAAATCAGCAAAATCCTTTTGACCAACATAAATTTTACGTTTCCGATACACCACATATTTTTGAAGATAAAACGCAACAGCTTCCGATTGACAGAAATATTTCAAACCTTCGGGAACTTTATAGCGCATTTCATCGGCCACTCTAAAAAAATGATCCACCGCATTTTTGCTTGTTAAAATAATAGCAGTATAATTATTGATGTCGATTTTTTGTAGTCGAATTTCTTTCGCGTTTACGCCTTCAACATGAATAAAAGGTCTAAAATCAATTTTTACTTTATGCTTTTGTTGTAAATCAAAGTAAGGCGAATTTTCTACCTTAGGCTCGGGCTGTGACACCAAAATTGTTTTCACTTTCATAACGGACATTTTCTAATTCGCTAACTTTTTGTAATCCAATAATAAAGGAAATAGTAGGGTGCTATTTCGAGAGCGCAAAGATACAAAATAAAATAAAACATTTTACTGAATAGTAAATTTTGATAATTCTTTATTGAAATTAGATAGGTAAAGAGATTTAAAAAAACTACACCGCCGATAAACATTGTAAACAGTGAATCAGACGTATTGTTATTATAAAAAAGAATTAAATTTATGGGCAAAATACAAACAGCAATATAACTTCGATAACTGACTTTGTGAAAATTAATTAGCTCTTCGAGTTCTTCAATATTGAAAGCGGTGGCGATAATTTTTTCAATTATAAATTTCGAAAGCACAAAAACGCCCAAAAATGTGATTATTCGAATGTAAATAATTCCGTCAGTTTTTGAAACAATTCCAAAATGAGAAAGTACAATTTGTATAAAAAAGGAAAAAGAAATTAATTGAACAAAAAACAAAATTACATTAAACCAACTCATCAAATGGCTGGAATCTTTATATATTTTGATGTATTTATCCGAAAAAATTAGTTTTGCAAATTCGTTAAACCGATTTTCAAAAATAGATTTGGTTGCGGCAATCAGCGTAAACGAAAACACAAACAGAAGCGTTGCCCAATCTTTGTTTTCAATGACTCTCGGATGAAGTAGTGTTTCAATCATAATCCTGCAAATTTACTAAATTTTTATCTCTTTCATTTATTATAATATTATTATGAATCCTAAAAAATAAAAAGTTTATTTTTGTAACGAAATTACATCAAAAATGAGCGATAGTATTGTTATTATTCCAACTTATAACGAAATAGAAAATATTGAAAGCATTATTCGCGTGGTGCTTTCGCAGCATAAATTATTTGATGTACTAATTATTGACGATAATTCACCAGACCATACTGCCGATAAAGTGATTGCGCTTCAAAGTGAATTTCCAAACCGACTTTTTCTTGAAAAAAGAGAAAAAAAGGCTGGACTTGGAACGGCCTATGTTCATGGATTTAAATGGGCATTAAATAAAAAATATGATTTTATTTTTGAAATGGATGCCGATTTTTCGCACAATCCAATCGATTTAGAACGTCTTTATGAAGCTTGTCATCACGGCGGCGCAGATGTAGCCGTTGGATCAAGATATGTTACCGGCGTAAATGTTGTCAATTGGCCATTAAATCGGGTGTTGATGTCCTATTTTGCGTCTTATTATGTCAAAAAAATCACCGGCATGAAAATTCATGATGCCACAGCAGGATTCATTTGTTACAAAAGAATTTTTTTAGAAAGCATCAATTTAGATACGATAAAATTTATTGGCTACGCATTCCAAATTGAAATGAAATATAGAGCGTATGCTGCTAAATTTCAGATTGTTGAAGTGCCAATAATATTTACAGACCGTACAAAAGGACAGTCCAAAATGAGTAATGCCATTATTAAAGAGGCTGTTTTTGGGGTAATTTCTCTAAGAATCAGAAAATTATTTAACCGATTATAAGCAAGCGACCAAATGAATACGATATTAATCAAGAATGCCAAAATCGTCAACGAAGGGATTGTTTTTGAGGGAGATGTCTTAATTGAAAATGAATTTATTGTTGAAATTGCCACAAGCATAAGCGCTAAATCCGCCGATTGCAAAATAATTGATGCCGAAGGAAATTTTCTTATTCCCGGAGCCATTGATGACCAAGTGCATTTTCGGGAACCTGGATTGACCCACAAAGGCGATATTGCTTCAGAATCAAGAGCAGCAATTGCTGGGGGAATTACTTCTTTTATCGAACAACCCAACACGGTTCCGAATGCGGTTACTCAAGAAATATTGGAACAAAAATACCAAATAGCTTCCGAAAAATCCTATGCGAATTATTCGTTTATGATGGGAGCAACCAATGATAATTTGGACGAAGTCTTGAAAACGAATCCCAAAAATGTTGCTGGAATTAAAATTTTTCTAGGGTCGTCAACAGGAAATATGCTTGTGGATAACGAAGCTGTTTTGGAACGAATTTTCTCCAGCACATCCATGTTAATAGCCGTTCATTGCGAAGATGAGCATACAATAAAAAACAATTTAGAAAAATACGTGGCCGAATTCGGGGAAGATATCCCAGTTCAAGCCCACCATTTAATCCGAAGTGAAGAATCGTGTTATATTTCGTCATCAAAAGCAATCGCTTTGGCCAAAAAAACAGGCGCAAGATTGCATGTTTTTCATCTTTCAACGGCGAAAGAAATGACTTTGTTTACCAATAAAATTCCTTTGGAAGATAAAAAAATTACGGCCGAAGTTTGCATCCATCATTTGTGGTTTACCAATAAAGATTATGAAACGAAAGGAAATCTGATTAAGTGGAATCCCGCCATAAAAACTGAAACCGACCGAGATGCTTTATGGGAAGCGCTTCTTGACGACCGAATAGATGTTATTGCAACCGATCACGCCCCACACACCTTGGAAGAAAAACAACAAAAATACTTGAAAGCACCTTCGGGTGGACCATTAGTTCAGCATGCGGTTGTGGTAATGTTTGAAGCGTTTCATCAAGGAAAAATTTCGGTAGAAAAAATAGTAGAAAAAATGGCTCATAATCCGGCTAAAATTTTCAAAATTGAAAAGCGAGGATTTATAAAAGTGGGTTATTATGCCGATTTGGCCATCTTAAACCCAGGCTTGCCTTGGACCGTAAAGAAAGAAAACATTTTTGCGAAATGTGGCTGGTCGCCATTTGAAGATGTTACGTTCAAGTCCAGAATAACACATACATTTGTGAATGGACAATTGGTATATCATAATTTTAATTTTAAAGAAATTCAAGCGGGACATCGATTATTATTCAATCGATAACCCAATCAAATACTAGCAAATATGCAAAATAGGATTCGAGCGATTATTTTATTTTTGACACTTTCGATAGTTATAAGTTGTCAAAAA
>CAIMBK010000104.1 GCA_903839195.1 uncultured Bacteroidota bacterium
TATCCAGTTGAACTACGCAGCCATTATTTTAATAATATATGTTTTAAAAATTCTCTTCCACTTCCTGTTTTGAAATATTTTTCACGAAGAAATGCTTCATCTCTTGTTTCATACCTTTCAAAGTAAACTAATTTCCATGGCTTATAACCTTTGGTAGATTTTGTTTTGCCTGAATTATGTTCAGTTAATCGCTTTTCAATATCACTAGTTTGACCTTTATAAAGTCTGCCATCAATTTCACTTTCTAAAACATATACAAAATATTCCATTTATTGTCGAAATCTGATATTCCCTGCCTGCCGGCAGGCAGGTATCCAGTTGAACTACGCAGCCATTATTTTAATAATATATGTTTTAAAAATTCTCTTCCACTTCCTGTTTTGAAATATTTTAAACCAACAATTTTTTTACAATTGCAGAAATGGTTTTTCCTTCTGCGGTTCCGCCTAATTGTGCGGCTGCTAATCCCATTACTTTTCCCATTGCGGCAATTCCGGTGGCGCCTGTTTCGGTAATTATTTTCGCAATTACCGCTTCCACTTCTGCTTCGCTTAATTGGTCTGGCAAGAATTTTTCGATAACGGCTATTTGCGCCAATTCGGGTTCGGCCAAATCCATTCGGTTTTGTTCGGTGAAGATTTTGGCGCTGTCTTTTCTGGTTTTTACTAGTTTTTGTAGCAATTTTATTTCGTCGGCTTCCGAGATTTCTTCTTTGTTTCCGGTTGCCGTTTGTGCCAATAATAGTTCTGATTTTATAGCACGAAGGGCTTCTAAAGCAATGGTATCTTTGGCTCTCATGGCGTTTTTGATGTCGTCCATTAATCTTACTGATAAACTCATATTTGTATTGATTTGGTTAATCGTTTTTTGTTTGGAAATTTGGAAAAAGTGCTATGATTTCTTTGTTAGCCCCGATTGTCGTGAAAATCCTCTTTCCTTTTTTGGAAAGAGATTGTAACAGAAAGCGGGAAAATGATTGATTGATCAAGACCGGCTTTTGGCTCCAAATTCTTGGCAAATGTAAAAAAAATAACCCGAAAATCATATGAAATCTTCGGGTTATTGGTGTGGTTTTGTTTTTTTAATTAATCTACATTGTCGTGTAGAAAGGAATTGTTGGATCGCAATTGAGCGTCGTCGTTGCTATCGGTTCCTAATGACAACCGTGAATTTGGGTTGTTGAGTTGCGTGTTGGAAAGGTCGATTCCGGATCTTTTGTAGGCGGGTTCTTTTTCGTATTCATCAACTCTTGACGGATTGTTGTGGAATTTGTAATTGAATTCTTTTAATTTCCGTCTTCTTTCGTCGGCTCTGAATTTCAAGGTTTCTTCGATTGACATTTCCATTGGGGAGATGTCTTGGTAATTCGAGGTGAAATTGGCGGTCAAATCGACTTGCTTGATCGTTATTTGTAGCTCTTCGGCGATTGGCGCTTCTGGTGCAACAGCAGCAGGTTTTGATCCGGCCAATTCGTTTTCAATTTCCATATATTCTTCAAGAGAATATTTGATGATTCCGTCTTTGCTTACTTCGGTCATTGGAACGAATTGCACGGGCTCATTGACAATTATTTCTTTGGTTTCATTGGTTAATTCGAAGATAATTTGGTCTTCGTTTTTGGCCGCTGGTTCTTGAATTGGCATATCGAAAGAGAAGGTTGCTTGCTCTTCTTCTAGCTCGTTTTCAATAGGCTGGCTGATTTTAATTTCGGAAACTTCTGGTGTGCTGAAGTAAAAATCTTGATTGAAATCGGCAGCAACTATTTCGAAAGTTACTTCTATGTTTTTGATGAATTCGGATGTTGGTATCAATTCTACTTCAAAAACAGGTTCGGCAACAACGTTGATTTCGGCAACATCATCTTCCAATAATTCGAAAACAATTTTTTCTTCAACCACCGATTCTTCGGGCGCATCGATTGAAAATTCGAAAGCTGGAATGGCTTTGTTATCAGACAAATCGTGAACTAATTTTTGTTCTTCGTCTAACGAATGAATGATTTTTTTAGGTTCGGTATTAACGATTTCGTTTTGTTGTTCTACGTTAAATCCAGTTGCAATTATGGTTACAGCGATGGATTCCCCAAGTGATTCATCCTCTCCTACTCCCATTATAATATTGGCATTGAAACCCGCTTCCGATTGAATGTGGTCGTTGATTTCTCCTATTTCATCAATTGTAATTTCATTAGATCCAGAAACGATAAGCAACAATACGTTTTTGGCTCCAGAAATTTTATTATCATCTAAAAGTGGTGAATCTAGCGCTGAAATAATAGCTTCTTTGGCGCGATTATCTCCGCTTGCAACCGCAGAACCCATGATGGCAGTTCCGCTATTAGACAATACGGTTTTAGCATCTTTTAAATCAATATTTTGCGTATAATGGTGCGTAATTACTTCGGCGATTCCCCGTGATGCGGTAGCCAAAACTTCATCGGCTTTAGAGAAACCAGCTTTGAAACCTAGATTTCCGTATACTTCTCTTAATTTATTATTATTGATAACAATTAAAGAATCGACTTGTTTTCTTAATTTTTCAACGCCTAATAATGCTTGTTCGTATCTTACTTTTCCTTCAAATTGAAATGGTTTGGTTACAATTCCAACCGTAAGAATTCCTCTTTCTTTGGCCAATTGAGCAATTACTGGAGCCGCACCTGTTCCGGTTCCACCACCCATTCCTGCGGTAATAAAAACCATTTTGGTGTTGGAGTCCAACATTTTTTCGATGTCACCAATACTTTCAATTGCTGATTGTTGTCCAACTTCTGGATTGGCACCTGCGCCAAGTCCTTCGGTCAAATTTACTCCTAATTGAATTTTATTGGGAACCGCACTGTTTTCCAACGCTTGAGAATCGGTATTGCATACGATAAAATCGACGCCTTTGATTCCTTGCTTAAACATGTGGTTAATTGCGTTACTTCCGCCGCCACCTACACCGATTACTTTAATTACATTTGATTGGTTTTTTGGTAAATCAAACGAAATACTTCCAAAGTCTGAGTTGCTCATCATCCTATTTGGTTTTAAAATTTATTGTTATTATTATTTTCTCTTTTAGCTTGGGACAAAAAGGGAAACACGATTTGTTCTTTTTTAATTTATTCTGCGTTGTCTAAAAAATCTTTGATTTTGTCGACATATTTATCAAAAAACGATTTTCGAATTCTAGTTTCAGTAGAATCTTCTGCAGGCATCGGCTTTTGATTTTGTAAAACAACTTCAATTGTTTTTTCTTCTTCAACTTCTTTAACCTCATCAACCGGGGCATTATAAACCGGGGCTTTTTCCGGCGCAACGCCTTGTACCTTATAGGCACTTTGCGTATTGTTTTCGATGCTATTCATTACCAATCCAACGGCTGTTGCGTATAACGGACTTGAAATTTCCTCATCCGAATTTCCGGCCAAATGCTCATTTGGATAACCAATTCTGGTGTCCATTCCAGTAATGTATTCAACCAATTGTTTGATATGGTTTAGTTGTGCGCCACCGCCCGTTAAAACAATTCCTGCAATTAGTTTTCGTCTAGGATCTTCGTGACCATAGGCTTTGATTTCTACAAAAACTTGTTCGATAATTTCAACTACACGAGCATGAATTATTTTAGATAAATTTTTCAAAGAAATCTCTTTGGGTTCTCTGCCTCGTAGCCCTGGAATTGAAACAATTTCGTTGTCTTTATTTTCTCCTGGCCAAGCTGAACCAAATTTAATTTTCAATAATTCCGCTTGTTTTTCGATAATGGAACAGCCTTCTTTAATATCGTCTGTGATAACATTTCCTCCGAAAGGAATTACAGCTGTGTGTCGAATAATTCCGTCTTTGAAAATAGCCAAATCCGTTGTTCCTCCACCAATATCAATTAGGGCAACACCCGCTTCTTTTTCTTCTTGACTTAAAACCGCATCTGCCGAAGCCAATGGTTCTAGAGTTAATCCTGATAATTCAATACCCGAACTTTGAATGCATCTGCCAACATTTCGGATGGAGGATGCTTGGCCCACAACCACGTGAAAGCTAGATTCCAATCGACCACCGCACATTCCGATTGGTTCTTTGATTTCGGATTGTCCATCAATTTTAAATTCTTGTGGCAAAACATGAATAATTTCTTCGCCGGGAAGCATCGCTAATTTATGAACTTGATTGATTAACAAATCAATATCTTTATTTCCAATAACTTCTTCGGCATTACTTCTACTGATGTAATCGCTATGTTGAATACTTCGAATGTGTTGTCCGGCAATGCCAACTACAACATCCTGAATTTTATATCCTGAGTTGGTTTCGGCTTCGAGAACGGCTTGCTGAATGGACAAAATGGTTTGTGTAATATTATCTACCACACCTCTTTTTACACCCAAACTTTTAGACTTTCCAACGCCTAAAATTTCGAGCTTTCCATACTCATTTTTCTTGCCAATCATGGCAACAATTTTTGTGGTTCCAATGTCTAAACCTACTGCAATGTTCTCTTTTTCCATAGCCTTTATTTTGTGCACACTACTTGTTGCGAATAAATCAGATTTATTACTTTATATTTTTTTATCGAGCCATCCGAAACCGCCTTCTGATAAAACGCTTTATAATTCTTTAATTTTTGTTCAATATTCATCAATCTGCCAAAATCAATTTGATAATCATAATTTCTGGTCGCCATAATTGCGCTACCATTTGGCATAATTCGCACACCGATGATGTTTTTTTTTAAAAAATCATCCTTTTGAATTATCTGAAATAATTCGACTAAATCTTGTTTTTTTGTGGCTTTTATTTCTCCTGTAACTAATGGAACTCTCGCTGAATAATTGTCAGAAATTGGCATTTTATTTCCCTGATAATCAAAATAAAAGGTGCTATCTTCTGTGAACAATCTTGCCACAGGAGTCTTCTGTTTTACTACAACTTTCAATACGCCATCGACACTCACAAACACTTCCGATTTTTCAATCATTTTGTGATTGTCTATGGATTTTTCCAATTTATTCAAATCTAATTTTTCTTTTTGAAGATTTTGCGGCTGCCGATTTTTTTCTATTAACATTTTATTAACCGATTCTGAAGTCACAAAAAGGTTCTCATCTCCAAGAAAAACAACCTCGGTTTTGGTTAATTTTCGCCCTAAATTTCGCTCCATTGAGAACGCATAAACAAAAATCATTGCCCCAAGAAGCAAAACCAATCTGATCGAATTCCAATTAAAAATTTTCATTTAATGCCTTTTTTATTGTTGGAACTAATTCGCCTATATCTCCTGCTCCAATAGTCACAATTATTTTGGCATCACTTTGCAA
>CAIMBK010000105.1 GCA_903839195.1 uncultured Bacteroidota bacterium
AGAATAGAAATCAACATTTGGATATAATTTTCTGGAAACAAAATATTCATCAACCAAAGCGGCTTCTTCTAATTTTTTGGCTATGGCCAATATTGGATCATTTACCCCTAACGTTTTTAATACTTCGTCAGCTGCTTTTTTAATAATTTTTGCTCTTGGGTCAAAATTTTTATACACACGATGACCAAATCCCATTAAACGAAATGGATCGTCTTTGTCTTTTGCTTTGGCTAAATATTTGTCAGCGTCACCTCCGTTGGCTTGAATTTCTTCTAGCATTTCTAGAACAGCTTGGTTAGCGCCACCATGTAGCGGTCCCCAAAGTGCTGAAACTCCAGCAGAAATTGAAGCGAATAATCCTGCATGAGAGGAACCCACCATTCTAACAGTTGAAGTAGAACAGTTTTGCTCATGATCAGCGTGAAGGATGAATAATTTATCTAATGCATCTACTATTATTGGATTGGATTTGTAGGGTTCTGTTGGTAATTCAAACATTAGGCGCATGAAATTTTCAACAAATCCTTTGGTGTTGTCGTAATAATTCAATGGATAGCCCATGCTTTTTCTGTAAGTCCATGTGGCGATTACAAGAAATTTTCCCATTGTTTTACAAACGGCCTCATACATTTCTTTTTCATTTTCAACATTCACCGATTTTGGATTAAAAGCGGTTAATGCGCTTGTCAAACAAGACAAAACACCCATTGGATGCGCGTTTTTAGGAAATCCATCAATGATGTTTTTCATTTCCTCGTTAACAAGTGTATATTTTCTAATATTGGTTTCAAATTTTGTCAATTCCTCTTTGGAAGGTAATTCGCCAAAAATCAAAAGATAAGATACTTCCAAGAAACTGGCTTTATCGGCCAAATCTTCGATGGCATATCCTCTGTAACGTAAAATTCCTTCTTCACCATCAAGAAAAGTGATTTCGCTTTTGCAAGAACCTGAATTTTTATAACCTGGATCAATCGTAATGGCTCCAGAAAGGTCTCTTAATTTGTTAATATCAATAGCTACTTCATTCTCGGTGCCAACAATTACTGGAAACTCATATTTATTTCCTTCTAGTTCTAATATTGCTACTTTTGACATAATATTGGGGAATTTTACTTTTATATAATAATTAAACAAATTTAGGAAATTTAGGATTAAATAAAAAGAAATTAAGGTAACGTTTTCGTGAAAATCCTATTAAATACTAAAATTTTAAGTTGGGTCACAAAAAAGCCCGAAAAATAAAAATTTATCGGGCTTACTTTATTAAAAAAATCTTTTTTACTTTCTTTTGAATGCTTTTTGAGCTGGAAAATAGGCGGTACTTCCTAATTCTTCTTCAATACGAAGTAATTGGTTGTACTTTGCCATACGATCCGAGCGGGAAGCCGAACCTGTTTTAATTTGACCACAGTTTAACGCAACGGCTAAATCGGCAATGGTATTGTCTTCTGTTTCGCCAGAACGGTGTGACATTACGGAAGTATAACCTGCATTGTGCGCCATATTTACAGCGGCAATGGTTTCGGTAAGGGTTCCTATTTGGTTTACTTTTACCAAAATAGAATTGGCAATATCTTCTTTAATTCCTCTTGAAAGGCGTTCAACGTTTGTAACAAATAAATCATCACCAACCAATTGAATTTTGTTTCCAATCAATTCGGTAAGGTATTTCCAACCTTCCCAATCGTCTTCATACATTCCGTCTTCAATTGAAATAATTGGATAATTAGCAGCTAATGACGCTAAATATTCCGCTTGTTCTTTGGATGTTCTTATTTTTCCAGTAGCTCCTTCAAATTTGGTGTAGTCGTATTTTCCATCTACATAAAATTCAGAAGCGGCGCAATCTAGGGCAATCATAACTTCATCGCCAAATTTATAACCCGCATTTTCAACTGCTTTTTTGATTGTATCTAATGCGTCTTCTGTTCCTCCGGCAAGATTCGGGGCAAAACCACCTTCATCTCCAACAGCGGTTGAAAGATTTCTGTCGTGTAACACTTTTTTCAGGTTATGAAAAATCTCAGTTCCCATTTGCATTGCATGCGAGAAAGACGTTGCTTTTACGGGCATAATCATGAATTCTTGAAAAGCGATTGGAGCGTCAGAATGCGAACCTCCGTTGATGATATTCATCATTGGTACAGGCAATGTGTTGGCAGAAACTCCACCGATATATCTATATAAAGGCAATCCTAATTCATTGGCTGCGGCTTTGGCTACAGCAAGTGAAACACCAAGAATGGCATTGGCACCTAAATTGGATTTATTTGGCGTTCCGTCTAATTCAATCATCATTTGATCGATTAGATTTTGCTCAAAAATAGAGGTTCCTAATAATTCGTTTGCTATTGTGGTATTAACATTTTCAACGGCTTTCATAACGCCTTTTCCTAAAAACGCTTTTCCGCCATCTCGCAATTCCATCGCTTCGTGTTCTCCGGTTGATGCTCCTGAAGGAACTGCTGCTCTTCCTAAAACACCATTTTCGGTAATTACATCCACTTCAATAGTTGGGTTTCCTCTCGAATCGAAAATTTGTCTTGCGTGAATTTTGATTATGATACTCATATTTTTGATTTTAAATTGCTATAAATTTTGTATTACAAATATATTCTAAGTTTAGTAATGATGCGAAAAAAACGGTTAATGTTATTAACTCAAACGATTTAGTTTGAAATTGCTTTCATGTTATCGACAAACTGATCGAATAAATAGGCGGCATCGTGAGGGCCTGGACTTGCTTCTGGGTGGTATTGAACCGAAAAACACTTTTTGGCTTTCATACGCATTCCAGCAACCGTTCCGTCGTTGAGATGGAGGTGAGTTATTTCAAAATCGGGATGTTTTTCAAGCGCTTCTCTATCTACTGCAAAACCGTGATTTTGAGAAGTTATTTCGCCTTTTCCAGAAATTAAATTCATTATCGGATGATTGATTCCGCGATGACCATTAAACATTTTATAGGTTGGAATTCCGTTGGCCAAAGCGATCATTTGGTGGCCTAAACATATTCCGAAAACCGGAATATCTGTAGTTAGAATTTGTCGGGTTACGGCCTGAACTTCTTTCAAAGGTTCGGGATCGCCGGGACCGTTTGACAAGAAATAACCGTTTGGATTGAAGGCTTTCAATTCTTCAAAGGTTGCGTTGTATGGAAAAACTTTGACGTAGCAATCTCTTGCGGCCAAGCATCTTAGAATATTTGTTTTTATACCTAAATCGAGTGCGGCAATTTTGTAGGTTGCGTTTTCATTTCCAAAGAAATAAGGCGATTTGGTTGATACTTTGGAAGCCAACTCCAATCCTTTCATGTTTGGAACTTGGGATAGTTTTTCTTTGAGCGTTTCAATTGGAGTTCCATCGGTGCAGATTACGGAATTCATGGCGCCGTTGTCACGAATATAACTAACTAATGCGCGTGTATCAACATCTGAAATAGCTACTAAATTCACTTTTTCGAAATAATCGAAAAGGCTTTCGTTGGCATTTACTCGGGAGTAATTGAAACTGAAATTTTTGCAAACAAGTCCTGCAATTTTGATTCCATCGGAATCGACTTCATTTTCGTTTACGCCGTAGTTTCCGATATGTGGATTTGTGGCTACCATGATTTGGCCGAAATAGGATGGATCGGTAAAGATTTCTTGGTAACCGGTCATTCCGGTATTGAAACAAACTTCTCCGAAAACGGTTCCTTCGATACCGATTGATTTTCCGTGAAAAATAGTACCATCGCTTAGTAGGAGAATGGCTGGTTTTCTATTTGCGTATTTCATTTGTGTTGTTTGTTTTGGCAAATTTAATTTAAATTATGGGTTTCTGAAAATTTAATTTCTCGAGAAGCCGAAAAAAATTCTTTAGCCCTGATGGCAATGGAAATCCCTCAAAATTGCTGGACAAGCAATTTTGAGGATTGCAATGTACAGCAGGAATAGGATTGGTTAAAAAGCCTATTAATTCGCTCCAAAAAAACAAAAAAAAAGGACAAACTAATTAAAGTTTATCCTTTGTTTTAATTTTAAGCCGTTTCCATACTTATTCTGGTGCTTCAGGAGTTTCTTCAGTTGGAGTTTCCACTTCGGCAACTGGAGTCTCTTCAACAACAGCTTCTGGAGTTTCTTCTACTTCTGTTTCAGCAACTTCGGCAACTGGAGTTTCTTCTACTTCTGCAACTGGAGTTTCTTCTACAACAGCTTCTGGAGCTTCTTCTACAACTGGTGCAACAACTGCAGCAACTGGCGTTTCTTTTACTTCGGTAGTTTCGTCAGCTTTTTTAGCTTTTCCACCACGACGGCTTTTAGCTTTTTTGGCTTCTTTTTTACCACCATTATACAATTCGTTGAAATCTACTAATTCGATCATTGCCATATCGGCATTATCTCCTAAACGATTTCCAACTTTGATGATTCTAGTATATCCACCTGGACGATCACCTACTTTTGCAGCTACGTCTCTGAATAAATCAGTTACAGCATATTTACTACGTAGGTAAGCGAAAACGATACGTCTGTTGTGGGTAGTATCTTCTTTTGATTTTGTTATTAGCGGCTCAACGAATTGTTTAAGCGCTTTTGCTTTAGCAACAGTGGTATTGATACGTTTGTGCTCGATTAGAGAACAAGCCATATTCGCTAACATAGCTTTTCTATGTCCCGTTTGTCTGCTTAAGTGATTGAATTTTTTTCCGTGTCTCATTGTTATGTAAAATGTAATCTCGCTATTTGCGGAATTAGATTATTCTTTATCTAGTTTGTATTTTGCTAAATCCATTCCGAAGGTTAAATTTTTAATAGCTACTAGTTCGTCTAGTTCTGTTAAAGATTTTTTACCAAAATTTCTGAATTTCATTAAGTCATTTTTGTTGAAAGAAACTAAGTCTCCAAGAGTATCAACTTCGGCAGCTTTCAAGCAATTTAATGCTCTAACTGATAAATCCATATCAACAAGTTTGGTTTTAAGCAATTGTCTCATATGCAATGACTCTTCGTCA
The DNA here is from genome assembly GCA_903839195.1 of uncultured Bacteroidota bacterium. Taxonomy (GTDB): domain Bacteria; phylum Bacteroidota; class Bacteroidia; order Flavobacteriales; family Flavobacteriaceae; genus Flavobacterium. The sequence continues at coordinate 4,997 of CAIMBK010000105.1, forward strand.
TATGATTCTGTTTGTGCTATTTCGTCTGCTTCAAGAGTAATTCTTTCGTCAGAGAACAACATAAAGTGGTGAATCAAAACTTTTGCTGCTTCGGTTAAGGCATCTTTTGGATTAATTGAACCATCCGTTTTAATTTCAAAAACTAATTTTTCATAATCTGTTTTTTGCTCAACTCGGAAGTTTTCTATAGTATACTTTACATTTTTTACAGGAGTAAAAATAGAGTCAGTAAAAATAGTTCCGATAGCTGCATTTTGTTTTTTATTTTCTTCTGCAGGAACATAACCTCTTCCTTTTTCGATGGTTAATTCGAAGTTAAGGTTGATTTTAGGATCTAAATTGCAAATTACAAGGTCTGGGTTTAAAACTTGAAAACCAGAGATGAATTTTTGAAAATCACCGGCAGTTAGTTGGTTTTTACCTGAAACTGAAATCGTTACCGATTCGTTATCTACATCTTCGATCTGACGTTTAAAACGAACTTGTTTTAAATTAAGGATGATTTCGGTAACGTCTTCAACGACACCTGGAATTGTAGAAAATTCGTGGTCTACCCCGTCAATTCTAACAGACGTAATTGCGTAACCTTCTAAAGCAGAAAGCAAAACTCTTCTAAGGGCGTTACCAACTGTCAATCCGTAACCAGGTTCTAAAGGTCTGAATTCAAATTTACCTTCAAAATCGGTTGAATCGATCATGATAACTTTATCGGGCTTCTGAAAATTAAATATTGCCATAATTTCGACTGAGTCAGTTATTATTTGTTGTACAATTCGACGATTAGTTGTTCTTTAATATTTTCTGGAATTTGAAGTCTAGCCGGAACGCTAACAAATGTTCCTTGTTTCAAATCATTGTTCCAGGTAATCCACTCATAAACGTGAGAAGAATTTGCTAAAGAACGTTCGATAGCTTCTATTGATTTAGATTTTTCACGAACAGCAACGATGTCGCCAGGTTTTAAATGGTAAGATGGAATGTTTACCAACTCGCCGTTTACGGTAATATGTCTGTGAGAAACAATTTGACGAGCACCTCTTCTAGACGGAGCAATTCCCATTCTAAAAACGACGTTGTCTAATCTTGCTTCACATAATTGTAAAAGAACTTCACCAGTTACACCTTTGGTAGCTGATGCTTTTTCGAATAAATTTCTGAATTGTTTTTCTAAAATTCCGTAAGAATATTTAGCTTTTTGCTTTTCCATTAATTGGACAGCGTATTCAGATTTTTTTCCTCTTTTTTTAGCCATCCCGTGTTGTCCAGGAGGATAATTTCTTCTTTCGAATGATTTGTCATCTCCGAAAATTGCTTCGCCGAATTTACGAGCGATTCTTGTACTTGGACCAGTATATCTTGCCATTTTTAATTGTTTAAGATAGCGATTATGAATTCAGGTCATATCCTTCGATAATCGATAATTCTATCTAGTTTATACTATAATAATTTGAGTATTAAACTCTTCGTCTTTTAGGAGGGCGACATCCATTGTGCGGCATTGGAGTAACATCAATAATTTCTGTTACTTCGATACCACCATTATGTAGGGAACGAATAGCAGACTCACGTCCGTTACCTGGTCCTTTTACATATACTTTTACTTTTTTAAGTCCTGCTTCTAAAGCCACTTTACTGCAATCTTCTGCGGCCATTTGGGCTGCGTATGGAGTGTTCTTTTTAGAACCTCTAAAACCCATTTTACCTGCTGAAGACCAAGAAATAACTTCACCTTTTTTGTTAGTCAAAGAAATGATGATGTTGTTAAAAGTTGCACTAATATGAGCTTCACCCGTTGACTCAACGATAACTTTACGTTTTTTTGTACTTGCTTTAGCCATATTACCTGTTATTTAGTTGCTTTTTTCTTGTTGGCAACAGTTTTTCTTTTACCTTTTCTTGTTCTAGAGTTGTTCTTAGTTCTTTGTCCTCTTAAAGGAAGACCCGATCTATGACGAATACCTCTATAGCATCCGATGTCCATTAAACGTTTAATGTTTAAAGAAACTTCCGAACGCAATTCACCTTCAATTTTGAAAGAAGAAACGGCTTCCCGGATTGCTCCGATTTCGTCATCATTCCAATCTTGAACTTTCTTGTCTTGGCTAACTTGAGCTTTTTCTAAAATCTCAATAGCTCTACTTTTTCCTAATCCGAAGATGTAGGTTAGTGCAATAACACCTCTTTTGTTTTTCGGGATATCTACCCCTGCAATTCTTGCCATAACTATCCTTGTCGTTGTTTAAATCTAGGATTCTTTTTGTTAATTACGTACAATCTCCCTTTTCTTCGTACGATTACGCACTCGGGACTTCTTTTTTTAACTGATGCTCTAACTTTCATTGTGAATAGCCTTTATTAATATCTATAAGTAATTCTTGCTTTTGACAGATCGTAAGGACTCATTTCTAGTTTCACTTTATCACCAGGTAATAATTTGATGTAATGCATACGCATTTTACCAGATATATGAGCAATTACAATATGTCCGTTTTCTAATTCTACACGGAACATTGCATTTGATAATGCTTCAATTATTGATCCGTCTTGTTCTATTGCTGATTGTTTCGCCATAAAAGTTAAGCTACTGCTTTTCTATTTTTACCACTTTTCATCAAACCGTCATAATGTTTGTTTAATAAGTAAGAATTGATTTGTTGAATTGTGTCAATTGCTACTCCAACCATTATTATTAATGACGTACCACCGAAAAACATTGCCCAAGATTGTTGAACATCCATAACACTAACTACAATTGCTGGGAACACAGCTATTAGAGCAAGAAATAAGGAACCTGGAAAAGTAATCAGCGACATGATTTTATCTAAGAAATCAGAAGTTTCTGTTCCTGGGCGAATGCCTGGGATAAAACCACCACTTCTTTTTAAATCATCTGCCATTTTGTTTGTAGGAACCGTAATAGCGGTATAAAAGAATGTAAACACGACAATTAAAGTTGCGAATACAAAGTTATACCAAAAACCAAACATATTACTGAATGTTCCTGCAATAGAAGTTGATACGTCAGATTTAGACAATCCTGCTAAAGCAGCTGGAATAAACATAATCGCTTGTGCAAAGATAATTGGCATTACGCCCGATGCATTAAGCTTTAATGGAATCCATTGTCTGTTTCCGCCCATCATATCTTGTTCAAAATCACCAGAAACTGTTCTTCTAGCGTATTGTACGGGAATTTTTCTAATTGCCATTACTAATAGTACACAGGCGATAATGATTAATAACCAAATGATAATTTCGATTACTAAAAGCATTGGTCCTCCGCTATTATTGGTAACTCTTGTTGTAAATTCTTGGATGAAAGCTTGTGGCAATCTAGCCAAAATCCCTACCATAATTAATAAGGATATACCATTTCCAATTCCTTTATCGGTAATTTTTTCTCCAAGCCACATTGCAAAAATAGTACCTGTAACGAGAATTATAACCGATGAAAATAAGAATGCGAATGAGTCAAAACCTAGTAAGAAAGCGCTATTTGGTAATGTTCTATATAAATTATAGATATAACCAGGTCCTTGAACAAGCGTAATTACTATAGTTAACCAACGTGTAATTTGGTTGATTTTTTTTCTTCCACTTTCACCATCACTTTGAAGTTTTTGTAAATAAGGAATTGCGATTCCCATTAATTGAACTACAATTGATGCCGAAATGTAAGGCATAATTCCTAATGCAAAAACAGACGCTTTTGAAAAGGCACCACCTGTAAACATATCAAGTATTGAACCAATACCATTTTTTGTTTGACCGGCAAGCGTGTTCAACTGAGTAGCGTCAATACCTGGAAGGGTAACGTGTGCACCGAATCGATAAACTAATAATAGACCTAATGTGATTAGGATTCTATTTTTTAGTTCTTCAATTTTCCAAACATTGATTAATGATTCAATAAATTTCTTCATCGTAATAGAAAAATTATAGTGTTACTGCTTCTCCACCAGCAGCTTCGATAGCGGCTTTTGCAGTTGCAGTAAATTTGTGAGCGGTTACCTTTAATTTTGCTTTCAATTCACCTCTTCCTAAAATCTTAACGATTTCATTTTTGGTAGCCAAACGATTTGAAACAAAAACTGTCATATCAACAGTATCTGTAATCGCACCATTATCAACTAATAATTGAAGCGTATCAAGATTTACACCTTCGTATTCTTTACGATTGATGTTTGTGAAACCAAACTTAGGCACACGTCTTTGAAGTGGCATTTGACCTCCTTCAAAACCAATTTTTTTAGAATATCCAGAACGAGATTTTGCTCCTTTGTGACCTCTTGCAGAAGTACCACCTTTTCCAGAACCTTCTCCTCTACCTAATCGTTTGTTTTGATTATGCGTTGAACCCTCAGCAGGTTGTAAGTTACTTAAATTCATAACAGTATTTTGTTATTTAGCTTCTGTTACAGAAACTAAGTGTTTAACTTTATTTATCATCCCAAGGATAGTAGGGTTTGAATCATGCTCTACAACTTGTCCCATTTTACGAAGACCTAAAGCTTCTAAACCTCTTTTTTGAGTAAGCGGGCAGTTGATTTTGCTTCTAACTTGTTTTACTAATAATTTAGCCATAATTTCCTTGAATTAACCTTTAAAAACTTTTTCTAAGGAAACGCCTCTTTGTTTTGCAACAGTATATGCGCTTCTCATTTGTAATAGAGCATCAAAAGTTGCTTTTACTACGTTGTGTGGATTGGACGATCCTTGTGATTTTGATAATACATCATGAATTCCAACTGATTCAAGAACTGAACGAACAGCTCCACCAGCAATAACTCCTGTACCATGAGAGGCAGGAATTAGGAATACACGTGCTCCACCAAATTTACCTTTTTGTTCGTGAGGAACCGATTTTCCATTCAAAGGAATTTTTACTAAATTTTTCTTAGCATCTTCTACTGCTTTCGCAATTGCTTCAGAAACATCTTTAGATTTTCCTAATCCGTGTCCAACTACTCCATTTTCGTCTCCTACTACTACAATTGCAGAAAAGCCGAAAGCTCTACCTCCTTTTGTAACTTTGGTAACACGATTCACACTTACCAATCTGTCTTTTAATTCAAGACCGCTTGGTTTTACTAATTCGATACTTTTGTATTTATTAGACATACTGATTAGAATTTAAGCCCGGCTGCTCTTGCGCCTTCTGCTAATGATTTAATACGACCGTGATACAAATAACCTCCTCTATCGAAAGTTACTACTTCGAAACCGGCTTTTAACGCTTTTTCTGCTATTAGTTTTCCAACTGCAACGGCAATTTCTACGTTAGTACCTTTTGTACCTATTTCTTTTTCTCTTGAAGAAGCTGCTAATAAAGTAACTCCGTTTACATCGTCAATAAGTTGCGCGTAAATTTCTTTGTTACTTCTAAATACAGATAGTCTTGGATTAGCAACTGTTCCGCTAATTGTTTTTCTAATTCTGAATCTAATTCTTAGTCTTCTTTCAGGTTTTGATAATGACATAATCTTATTTTTTAAGCTGATTTACCTGCTTTTCTTCTTAATACTTCGCCCACAAATTTAACACCTTTTCCTTTGTATGGTTCTGGCTTACGGAAACCTCTAATTTTTGCCGCAATTTGACCTAACAATTGTTTATCGAATGATGTTAATTTTACTATTGGGTTTTTTCCTTTTTCAGATATGGTTTCTAAAACTACTTCTGGAGCAACTTCTAAAACAATATTGTGAGAATATCCAAGAGCTAAATCTAGTTTTTGTCCTTGGTTTGAAGCTCTATAACCAACTCCTACCAATTCTAACTCTTTTGAAAAACCTTCTGATACACCGATAATCATATTATTGATTAAAGATCTGTACAATCCGTGTTTTGCTCTATGGTCTTTATGATCAGATTGACGTTCTACTAGAACTTGTCCTTCTTCAACTTTTACAGTAACGTCCGAAAACTCCTGAGTAAGTTGTCCTTTTTTTCCTTTTACTGTAACCAATGCTTCTGTAACTTCAACAGTTACGCCAGCAGGAACTACAATTGGGTTTTTACCTATTCTTGACATCTTATAGAATTTTTATTAGTATACGTAACAAATTACTTCGCCACCAACATTTAATTGTTTTGCTTGTTTTCCAGTCATCAAACCTTTTGATGTTGAAACAATCGCAATTCCTAATCCATTAAGGATTCTTGGTATTTTAGAAGAACCCGCATACTTACGTAAACCTGGTTTACTAATTCTTTGGATATCTTTAATTACTGGCTCTTTAGTATCTTTATCATACTTCAAAGCGATTTTGATAGAACCTTGAACAGCGTTCTCTTCAAACTTGTAACTTAAGATATACCCTTGATCAAATAAGATCTTTGTAATTTCTTTTTTTAGATTAGATGCAGGAATTTCGACAACTTTGTGGTTTGCGGCCACAGCGTTTCTAACTCTAGTCAAATAATCTGCGATAGGATCTGTATACATGTGTATTAATTTGCGGTTTTGGTTTTCGAATACATTATAAACGAACCTGAAACCAATTCATAAATGATATTACCAACTTGCTTTTTTAACGCCTGGTATCAAACCGTTATTTGCCATTTCACGAAATGTAACACGTGAAATTCCAAATTGACGCATATAACCCCTTGGTCTTCCAGTTAATTTGCAACGATTGTGCAAACGAACAGGAGAGGCGTTTTTCGGTAATTTTTGCAAACCTACGAAATCTCCAGCTTCTAACAAAGCTTTTCTTTTCTCGGCATATTTTGCTACCGTTTTTTCTCTTTTAACCTCACGGGCTTTCATTGATTCTTTAGCCATATCTTAATTCTTTTTAAAAGGTAATCCCAATTCTGCCAATAACGATTTTGCTTCTTTATCTGTTTGAGCAGAAGTCACAAATGTGATATCCATTCCTGAGATTTTATTTACTTTATCGATATCAATTTCTGGGAAAATGATTTGTTCTAAAACTCCTAAATTATAATTACCTCTTCCGTCGAAACCAGTAGCTTTGATACCACTAAAATCTCTTACACGTGGTAAGGCAGATGTAATTAATCTATCTAGAAATTCATACATTCTTTCTCCGCGCAAGGTTACTTTGGCACCAATTGGCATCCCTTTTCTCAATTTGAATGACGCAACGTCTTTCTTTGAAATTGTGGCAATTGCTTTTTGACCAGTAATTTTAGACAACTCTTCAACTGCATAGTCGATAAGTTTTTTGTCAGATACTGCTGCACCAACTCCTTTGCTCAAAACGATTTTGTTCAACTTAGGAACTTCCATTACGTTTTTATAACCGAATTCTTCTTTAAGAGCAGAGATTACTCTGTTCTTATATTCATCTTTTAGTCTAGGTATATAAGCCATCACTATAGTACTTGATTAGATTTTTTTGAAAATCTTACTTTTTTATCTCCTTCAACTCTGATTCCTACTCTTGTAGTTTCCTTTGTTTTAGGATCTATCAAAGAGATATTTGAAATTTGAATTGCAGCTTCTTTTTTCACGATTCCTCCTTGAGGACTTTTCGCACTTGGTTTCGTATGTTTTGAAACCATGTTTACGCCTTCTACGATCGCTTTGTTTTTCTCACGATCCACTTTTAGAACTTTACCTTCGGCACCTTTGTGGTCTCCGGCAATAACTCTAACAACGTCACCTGCTTTTATTTTTAGCTTTATCATCTTAAAATAATTAAAGCACTTCTGGTGCTAATGATACAATTTTCATGAATTGTTTTTCACGAAGTTCTCTTGCTACGGGTCCAAAAACACGAGTTCCTCTCATTTCACCTGCAGCATTCAACAACACACATGCGTTATCGTCAAATCTGATATAGGATCCATCGGCTCTTCTCACTTCTTTTTTGGTTCGTACAACAACTGCAGTTGAAACTGCTCCTTTTTTAACGCTTCCGTTAGGGGCAGTATCTTTGATAGAAACTACAATCTTGTCGCCAACAGAGGCATACCTTCTTTTGGTACCTCCTAAAACACGGATAGTTAAAACTTCTTTAGCTCCTGTGTTATCTGCTACTTTTAGTCTTGATTCTTGTTGTACCATAATTATTTAGCTCTTTCAATGA
>CAIMBK010000106.1 GCA_903839195.1 uncultured Bacteroidota bacterium
AGGAATAAACAAAAAGAAAAGAAGCCCACAAGCTTGATGAAATAAGCCAATAAGTATTCCAAATCCGAGAAAATGATGCCGAATTCTTTATAGGATGAAAAACTCAACCCTAAAATAATAGATAATAAAAAAACAAATAGGGTAGAAGCCGCCGAAAATAATACAACGGTTAAGAATTTCGAAAGTACAAATTCTTGCTTGCTCATTCCGTCAATAAGATTTTGTTTTAACGTGCCGTAACTGTATTCATTGGCCATCATTGAAACAATTACAATGGCCAAAAAGAATTTTAAAATAGCCGCAATATAGGTGTTAAAGTGCCAAATATAAGGAAAGTTAAAAATTCCTTCATCGGCAATTTGCAATTGAAAACTACCAATATCAAATTTAATAGAGGCAATTAATGCGATAAACGATAGCAATATAAAATAGCTAATGGTTAAAATTTTACTAGCTCTGTTTTTCCAGATTTTTTGTAATTCTATGGCGAGAAGTCGTTTCATATAAGTTTTTTGTTTGAGATTTTTATATTGCTATTGCTATTGAAATTGCTATTGATATTGTCATTGATATTGATATTGTCATTGCAATCGTTATTTATTTTTTGTCAGTTCCAAAAATTGCTCCTCCAAACTAGTTTTGCGTTTAACTAAATGATTCAATAAGATATTGTTTTCAAATAAATATTTATTCAAATCGGCTGCAGCCAATGGACTTTTAAGATAGACCATCACTTTTCCTTCTTCAGAAATCACTTTTTCAATTGCTGGATGCGCTTGAATTACATTTATTAGCGTTTCGTTATTTTCAGATTGCAACTCGAAATAGCCGTCATTGGAAGTCATTTCATCAACTGGACCAGAATATAAAATTTCGCCTTTTCGTAAAACTAAAACATGAGAACACACTTTTTCGACTTCGTCCAATAAATGGGAAGCCAATAAAATAGTTGTTCCTTGCGAAGCAATTAACCGAATAATATCCCGTATTTGATGAATTCCTTGTGGGTCTAAACCATTTGTTGGTTCGTCCAAAATTAAGATTTCTGGATCGTTCAAAAGGGCTGAAGCAATTGCCAAACGCTGTTTCATTCCCAGCGAAAAAGTATTGAATTTACTGTTTTGGCGGTCAAATAATCCAACCAAAGTCAGTTTTTCTTGCACTTTCGAATAGTCGATGTTTTTGATTTTGCAAACCAATTCCAAGTTTTCCTTGGCGGTCATATAGGGATAAAAATTAGGACGTTCAATAATGGCGCCTACTTTTTTTAAGGCTTCATGCGTTTCCATTGTTCCACCAAACCAACTGTATTCGCCCGAAGTTTTATTTACAACGTTCAGAACAATTCCTAAAGTAGTCGATTTTCCGCTACCGTTGGGCCCGAGAATTCCGTAAACATTGCCTTTATTGATTTCTAAGGAGAGATTTTTAACGGCGTGAACATATTTGTTATAAACTTTGTTCAGGTTTTTTATGGTGAGAATAGTTTCCAATGGATTTTTGTTTAGTGTTTATGGATAACGAAAGTAGGGCTATTTTGTTACAAAAAAAATCCTAAATAATAAATTTAGGATTTTTTAATAATTCTTAAAATAAAATTAGCTTTTTTCTTCTTTGTTGAAATAAACCAAGTAATAATACATCTGTTTTTCTTCGTCCCAACCTTTTTCTACATATTTTTCAGCACTTTCAGGATTAATAAAATCCATTTTGATTTGTATGTGCGTGTCTAAATTGATCACGTTTTTAATGGATTTTCTGGCATCAGAAACCGCAGCATTTGCTATTGGAAATGTCGTAATGTCTTCAATACTATACTTTTCGCCTTTATCCACTTTATAACTTTTGAATTCTGGTATTAAATCAGGATTATCCAAAACTTCATTCAAAAAGTTAGTTTCTTCAAATTGGTCGTTTTTGGCAAAATAATTCACCGAACGATTCATAAACATTACTTCTTCTTTCTTGTCTTCGGCAGGAAAAACAACATCTTTTGCAAAACCTTGACAGAATTTCAAGTATTTTTTAGTAATAAAATTTTCATCTTCAAAAGCATCAACCGAAAGAAAATGCTCCAGCCAATAGCGCGCATCATAGCGATTACTATCTACGGTTAAGATTTTATATCCTTCTTCTTTTTTGTAATTAAATATCAAACAGCCTTTATCAAGTTTGCTGAGGTTAATACCTTGTTGCAAAATCATTTCCAAATAAGTGTCTTTTTCTTCAAATTGTAAAAAGTCGGATTGCAATTCGCTTTTGAAAATCCCAATGGCGTCAACGACATTGTTATCAATATTGATATTGGTCAAATACGTCACATAAACTTCTCCGTTTTTAATGTGAGGATGATTGGATTGTTCAAAAAGATGTTGGGTGATTTTCTTTGAAATCGTATGTAATTCGGTAGGTTTTTCGAAAATTTCACTAGCAAATTTGTACATTTCATTATAATCCAAATCGACATCGTGTGCAAATTGAAAATAGTTTTCCTCTTTTTCCCGAAAGGGTTTGAAAAAATATTCTTTCATCAAAGGCACAATTTCGTCATTCAAATTAAAGGCTTGTTCGGATAAAAAAATGGCTTCATTTCGGCTTTTATTTCCCACTCGGTGAATGGATAATGTTTCGATGTGGGTGTTGTAAAGGTTGATCATTTGTTGGATTCAAAGGTTAAAATGGTTCAAAGGTTCAAAGGTTTTATGTCAGTTTCTTTCTTTTATTTTTCTTATGAAAGCACTCAACATTCGCTCAATTTCTCTGCTATTTTCATATGTTTTGTTAAATTGTATCTCGTTTATGTATTTTAAATTATATGCGATTTCTATTTGGGTTTGAATTTCATAAAGTGATGAAATGCTTATATTTAAAAATTTTAAATAATCTTTATTTCCATCTCTCCCATAACCTTCTGCAATGTTGCTAGGAATTGAAATAGCGCTTCTTCTAATTTGTGAGGTTAAACTAAAATTTTCATCTTTTGGAAAAAAGTTAGTTAATTGGTAAATTTCAGACACAAATAGCATAGATTTTTGCCAAATCAACAATTCTCTAAATGTACTCATAACAAAATTTATTTATGACATTTTAAAACCAACCTCTGAACCTCTGTTCCTATAGGACTTTGATCCTTTAAATTACCAATTTTCTTCGGTCCCGTATTCCTCAAAACTATCGTCGCCGCTGAACATATCCAAATCGTCTTCGTCTAAATCGTCTTCGAATTCGCCATAAATATCATCGTGCATATCGGCTTCAAAGTTTTTCTCCATGGCTTCGGCGGGCATAATTCCATGCGTAAAAATGGTTTCAGGATAAACATTTCCTGCTGTAATGTCTTCAATTGCGGCCAATTCTACTAAGAAAGTCCACATATTGATAAAATCATACACATAAATGATTTTCGTATTTTTTTTGTCTAAAATGTCCGACAATTGATAATCGCTCATGATTTTTTGTTCGCCCGGAACGTCGCCAGTGTCAAAAAGTGAAATTTCATCTTCCTGATTCCAAGTTTCGTCACACGTATAAAATGAGGCAACTTCCATTCCATCAAAGCCAAAAGCATTTACAATTGCGTTATGCAAATCCTCTAAAGTATTGTCTTCAAGAATCGCAATGTCTCTAAAAACATCATCTTCGTCGTCAAGAATGACTCTAAATTTATAAACCATATTGTTGTTATTTATCAATAAGCAAATGTAAAATTAAATTTTGATAATAGATTTCAGATTTCCGTTTTGTTGAAAACATTTTTTTTGAGCTAATTTGTAAAATTAGATGTAATCAAAAATCAGTTTTTTCTACCTCAAAAAGTAAATTTAATTTAGAAAAAAAGTTATTTTTTAGATCAAAATAAAATAAAAATGTTGTTAATAAATAAATTCAAG
>CAIMBK010000107.1 GCA_903839195.1 uncultured Bacteroidota bacterium
GAATTATAAATTATGAGTTTGTTATTTTGAATTATTAATTTCATTAGTGAGTTAATGAATTTGAATTATCAACTATCAACTATCAATTGTCAATTATCCATTATTATTGGCACCTTATTTTTTAGACACTAAAATTTTATTACTATAATAAACAGAAAAAAGCGGTCATTGACCGCTTTTTTGCCTTTATTTTCATTTCAACCCCCAAAAAAAACAAAGCGATTTCCTTAAAATAGGCTTTGCGGGACTATTTCTATCCTTTTTTAGGGTTCATTTAAGTTACAATTGAACCGAATTAGTCTTAAGAATGACACTTTTTCGCCAAGACTAATATGTGATTTTCGTATAATTTTACCCCCAATTTAGTATTATTAAGACTAATTATTTTTTTAAAATTGTAAACTATTACGATTGCGAAAGGAAATAACAATACTAATTCAATACAAATTAGTCTTAATAAGCCAGCATGCTGAAATTTAGGTTTATTAATAGACTGTTAACAATAAAAAAAGAAATGGCATTAGTTTAACTTTTTATAGGATTTTAATTTATTTGCGAATTAAAACGATTTCGTTAGTGAAAATTGAACCAAACCAAACCAAAAACCAACTCATTATGACAAAAATACTACACAATACAAATAAAGCCTTCCAATCATTTTGCATCCTCATTTTGATGCTTTTATTTTCAACCCTGAGCTGGGGACAACAAGTTATTGGGTCTTTTCCATACATGAATGGGGGATTCGAAGGGCAAGCTGCTGGTGCTCTTGGTACAACTTTGTCTTCAACAGTATGGACAAGACAGAGTTCATCGACTTCAAGTATCGTTACTACATCTCCTCGTTCGGGGGTGAATTATGCAACAGTAACCAATGGAACAACGGCATCAAGAGGATTACAAAGTCCGCAACTTACGCCATTTGTTGCTGGTTCGACACCGCTTGCAAATACGCCTTATATGGTTCAGTTTTGGGTTAGAAACGCAGCTTCTGTCTCAGCTTTTCAGGTAGGAACAAATGTGAATGGAACTGGAGATACTAACTATAGTGCTTCTTCCTATAATTTACCGATAAATACAAGTTGGACTAAGTATACAATAGCAACAACAACCAAAAATGTTACAGTTCTAACGTCTGGTATTGCTGTCATAGGTCGAAGCCTTACAGGTACATTCGATGTAGATGATGTGGTGATTTATCCAGGTACCGCTGTAGACGCAACATTACCAAACGAACCTACATCACCAGCGATATCATCAGCTGCTGCTACCCAACAAACCATCTCGTGGTCAGCGCCATTAACTGGGGGTGTTGATGGAGGAGGTTATATGGTTGTTCGCGGAATAGCAGATCCTGCAACAACTCCCAATGCTAATGGTATTTATGCCTTAGGAAACTTTGTGGCAGGAACTGAAAAAGTAGTTTATTTAGGAACTAATACTTCATTTATTGATTTAGGTCTTTCGGCATCAACACAATACTTTTATAGAATTTATACTGTTGATAAAGCATTCAATTATTCAACAACGGGTGTTTCAGTTAACGGTTCAACTACAGCGCCAAGTTTTGCTGCCGAGCCTACAACTCAGGCATCAGGAATTAGTTTTGTAAATGTTACTTCTACTAGTTTTGACATTAACTGGACAGCTGGTAGTGGGACTAATAGTTTGGTGATCGTTAAAGAAGGAAGTGCAGTTAATGCAAATCCTGGCGATGGTGATACTCTTGATCCAAATCCAGCTTTTGGCAGTGGAGTACAACTCGGAACTGGAAACTACGTAGTTTATAATAGCACAAGCAATTCCGTATCAATTACTGGTCTCCTCAAAGCACGAACCTATTATGTAAAAGTCTATACTTTTAATGGTTCCGCAGGTTCAGAAAACTATTTAATTACAAGCCCACCATCAAACAGTCAATTTACATTACCAGGTGAAATAGTTTCATCGGGATTAAATACTACAAGTACTTCTTATTCTACTGGCTCAACTTGGGTGGGTGGAGCAGCTCCCACACAATACGATAATGTAACCATTGTAGCTGGCGACATAATTAACCTTAGCTCAACTCAAAAATGTTATAATCTTACCATTGAAACAGGTGGTAAAATACAAGCAACTACTAGCAATATCTTACAAATTTATGGAACATCACTTACTTGTAATGGTACTTTTGGAGATGCCTCAATTGTATTACCTGCAGCGTCGGGAACGGGGTCTCAACTTATTTTAGAATTTGGAGGTAATCTAACTATTAGTGGTACAGGAAATATTTATCCTTTTAGAATTCGCCCAGTTGCTTCATTATCCAATATTGGTGTTACTTTCGATACTAATGTAACTTGTACTAATACAACTGCAGGTGTGGTGTTTGATAATGGGGGCAATGATAATGTTAGTCTGACTGTTAATGCGGGCAAAACAGTGACTATAGCGGGTAATTTCAACTCAAATTTGAATTCTATATTAGTTGGTGCTGGTAATGCAACTATTAATGTATTTGGAACTATCACTATTGCTGGAAATTTAAGTCCAGCAGTAGCATTAGGTAAAACTTGTACATTTACTGTTAAAAATGGAGGTTTAATAACGGCAGATAGATTTTATTTAAGTCCTGCGCATCAAGTACAGGCAGCTACCTATACTGTAGAAAGCGGCGGTAAAATTGAAGTAAACGGGCCAAATAGTCAAGCCGTTGATTGCTCAAGTACTTCATTTACAAGTGCAGTTGTCGGTGCAGGCACCTTTTCTACAACATCTACAGCTGGTTTAGGTGTTTATTTAGCAAATGCTTCAGGATTGAATGCTACAACAGGTCCAATTAGAACTACAACCCGTACTTTTGATGTAAATAATACTTTCAATTTTGCAGGAATAGCAGCTCAGGAAACAGGTGGTTATTTACCAGCAACAGTTGGTAACTTAACGATTAATAATCCGGAAGGTGTAACTCTGGGGGCTAATACAACAGTAAATGGTTTGTTAACCTTAACTTCGGGTATCTTTTCCAAGGGTTCTTCTGCAATAACTTTAGGGAGTCTTGCAACAATAGTTAGAACTGCTGGTAGTTTAGATGCTGCTCCTACTTTTGGGTCAACCGTAAATGTCAGGTATAATGGGGCAACGGCAATTTCTTCGGGAGTTGAAATACCAACAGCAACCTCTGTTTTGAAAGATCTTACTATAGCTACTACAGCTTCAGCGGTTGTTACTTTAGCTAGTGCTACTAGTTTAAACAATAAACTAACGGTAACAACAGGTTCTCTTGCTACAGGAGGAAATCTTACCCTAAAATCAGCGGAATGTTGTACTGCTTTTGTTGGGCAATTAGCTGCTGGAGCGGTAACAGGAGACGTAACCGTAGAACGCTATATCCCTGCAAAACGTGCTTGGAGAGCTTTGACAGCGCCGCTAAAAGGGAGCGTTAGCGATGCAAGTATTTTCAGCCAATGGCAAAACAATGGCGCTACTGTTGCAAACACTGGAGTAGAGCTATGGGGTCCTGGAGGAGACACGACGCCTTCTTCAAGCAACAGCGGTTTAGCAATAGGACCAAATAGTTCTATGTTACAATATGTTTCAGGGGCTTGGAGTGGGGTTACGAATACCAATTCAACCAAATTATTTACAACTAATGGCAACAATGCCTTTATGCTTTTTCCAACAGGGAGTTATGGTAGCGGATTAATATCAAGCTCAGCAACCCCACTTGCAACCACTTTAAAAGCTACTGGAAAATTAATTATTGGAAATGTTGATTATACCGGTTTGTCAAACACCAGCCACACCTTAATTGGCAATCCATACGCCAGCCCAATCGACTTAAATTCTATCTTGGATGCAAATACTTCTCTTGAAAAATACTTTTGGGTATGGGATCCAAACGGAACAAATTTCGGAACTTACAATACGTTTGATGCGACTTTAAATACGTATTCGGTTACAAATGTTTCCTATGCGAATAGCACCGTAATTCAAAGCGGACAAGCCTTTTTTGTAAAAGCATTGTCAGGACAATCCGGAAGTTTTACAATAGCCGAAGCAAACAAAAACACTTTAACCACATCCACGGTTTTCAAAACTATCAATACCGACCCAGAATTACTAAGGGTTAATTTACATAAACAAGAAAATAACGAATGGTTGCTAAGAGACGCAACACTAGCAGGCTTTTTTATCGATGCCGAAGCCAACCAAACAGCCAACAAATTGGCAAATGTAACCGAGAACATCGCCTTTACTAAAAACGGAAATTACTTTGCTAGCGAGCATCATTTACCATTAGTAAGCACCGATACGCTGAACGTTCGAATATGGAAAACCACCGCCGGAGCCAACTATAAATTAAAAATCAACACCGAGCAATTCACCACCACTGGTTTGGATGCCACGTTGCAGGATATGTACACTAACTCAAATACACCATTAAGTTTGGACGGAACGGCAGTTGAATATTCATTCACGGTAACGAGCGATGCGACCAGTTCAGGGGATCGATTTAGAATCGTGTTTTCGCCAACTTTGGGAACCCATAACTTCGCGACTTCGAGCATAAAAATCAGTCCGAACCCAATTATTGGCGATTCGTTTCAGGTGAGTTTAGGAAGTCTAAGTGCTGGAAATTACGATTATTTCATTGCCAATTCCATTGGACAAGAAATCGAAAAAGGCTCTATAATGCACAACGAACAAGCAGGTTCCAATACGGTAAAAATGCAAGAAAATGTAGCGGCAGGAATTTACATTGTGAAAATTATTGGTGCGGACAAATCGGTGTATACCACAAAATTAATCAAACAATAAAAAGCCGCAAGATGAAAAAGAATATAAAAAACGGCTTAATCGCAATACTATTTTTGTTAAGCATAAACAACCTTCACGCAAGTGGAATTGTCATCGATGAATCGACTTACTCAACAACAGCCGATCCAGCTGACCCAATGGGCGACCCTGGCGCAAATCCAATCGACGCCTATGTTTTAGCATTGCTATTTCTAGGCATTGGAATGGGATATCTCTATTACAGAAAATCCCCAAAATCGAATAAATAGTTTTTGAGTTATGAATTATAAATTATGAGTTTGTTATTTTGAATTATTAATTTCATTAGTGAGTTAATGAATTTGAATTATCAACTATCAATTAGCCATTATCAACTATCAATTAGCCATTATCAACTATCAATTACTAGTTGCTATTGGCTTTTTACTAATTTCATTAACGCCGATTTGGCGAAATCAGAAAGCACTAATTTTCCAGATATTTCCGCTTTTTCGAGTAATAATTTGTCCCAGTTTTCCGTGCCTTCCCAAAGGGTGATTTTAAGGGCCTGCAATGCCGCGGGATGATAATTGGCTAGTTTGGATACAAAAAACCCTAATTCAGAATCCATTTCTTTTACTGATTCGTAAACGTGTGCATACAAACCTTTGTCTTTTGCCCAATAAGCATTTTTCCATTCGTGTGGCGCCAAAGCCAATTCAGAAAAAGCAGCTTTTCCTATTTTTCTTGAAACCGCGGGTTCAATCACAAAAGGACCAAATCCTAAAGATATTTCCGATAATTTTACCGCAGCATCCACCGAGGCAAAAGCATAATCACAAGCCGCTGCAATTCCAACGCCGCCGCCCACCGCTTTTCCATGAATCCGTCCCACGATGATTTTAGAACAGGTTCGCATCGCATTAATCAAATGAGCAAAACCAGAAAAAAAGGCAGTGCTTTCTACTATATTGGAAACCGCCAGCAATTCATCAAACGAAGCGCCAGCACAAAATGCGCCGTCTCCATCACTTTTCAGTACAATAACCACAATTTCCGGATTGGTGCTTAAAAGCAAAAGCTCCTTTGTCAATCGGGTTAATAATTCACTTGGAAAAGAATTACTCGCCGAATGTCCAAACGAAACGGTAGCTATGTGATTCGAAATTTCGGTATATAATGAACCGGAAGGATTATTGGATGCCATAGTAAATTAATTTGCCATAAAGTTACACTTTTTATAAAAACTTGTTTGTAGTAAAGCCGAAAATAGTATATTTGCCAAACATTTTGGGGGATTAGCTCACTTGGCTAGAGCGCTTGCCTGGCAGGCAAGAGGTAATCGGTTCGAATCCGATATTCTCCACAATCAGAAACCCTTTCGATTTTTTCGGAAGGGTTTTCAATTAAAAATACGCCCGCAATTGAACGCTTCCCGTATGAATCGCCGCGCTTGTTTCGCTTTTTCTTCCTTGATAATTCAAATTGATATCCAAAAATTGCGTCAAGTTTTTTTGTATTAAAAACCGCCAAGTGGTATTTTTCCCCGCCTGCAATCCTTCAAGCATTTGATAGGCAACCGGCGACATAGAATTGCCCTTGAACCGATTGTCATAAAATGAAAATTCGCCATTCATTGTGAATTGTTTTTGGTTCGAATAAGCAAAAGAAGTTCCGAATTTTTGTTGGGATAAGGTTTCTAAATCACCCATTTTATTTTCCTTTTTTTGATAATCAAAAAACACTTCCCAACTTGTGTTTTTTGAAAATAAATAAGCAATTTTAGGAGCAAATTCATAGTTTTTTAATTCATAATTCTTGCTGCCATAATTCTCAGAAACGGTTTTCGAACCCGATGTTTTTCCACTACAGCCAAACAACCAACTTTTTTCATACAAATGCGCATATTGCAACTGATGCGATTGCATATTATTTTCCTGAGCCCCAATAGAAAGCAGGTTTTTCAAATCGCTACTCAAAAAAGTATACGTTACAGAATGGTTTTGTTTTCCTCGATTATAAAAGAAACTATTTCGAAAACTAGCGTTCAATCCCAACAAATCGGAATTGTCGCTGCCAAACGGATTGAAGTCGAAATGGTTGTTTTTTCGAGCCATTTTTCGTTCGCTCAAAAAAGAAGTTTGATTGTAAAAATGCGATAAAAAACGTTTCAATCCTTTCTCATTTTGCCACTGATTTGGATTCAATGTCAACGATTGCGAAAATTTATTTTGATGCGTTTTCACATATATTTGATTCGGTAAATACAACCGAACGTATTTCGCCTGATCAATAAAAGGCGCCACTTCAAATTCCTCCAATTCCTGAATCCCATTGCCATTATAATCATTCCAAGTATAAATTCCTTGCCCAGGAGCGACTTCCAAATAGGTAAATTCCTGTTGCGCCAGCGAGCCCGAAGTGGTTTCATAGGCCGTTGTAATTTGAATTAGTTGATCAAAAAACCGATCGTTATAAAGCAATCTCGAATTTAAAGAAGCCTCATTTTTTCGAGTTGGATCTTCAAATTTTAAATTCCTATAATTGACAAATAACGACAAATCGCTTTTTTTGGTTTGAACCAGTTTCGATTTCATATAATAGGATTGCGAAGTATTCACACGTTTCAAAAAACCATTTTGCAAACTGTCATTCTTCCGATTCAAATAACCCAATTCTACAAAAACTTTGGTGCTATCGCCACGACCCAAAAATCCGCCAATTTCAGAAAACCGCTGACTCAAAGCAGAAAGCTGGTGCGTGGATTTAATTTTCTCTTGATTGTCTTCCATACGAATCGAATTTCCTATCCAATTTTTCCCAAAATGATACCGCGTTTGTGTTTGATTTCGAATAAATTTTGATGTTGCCAATTCGCTGTCGCTATTCAAAAAACTCGAGTTATTTTGAATATTCCATTGGTTCAAATGAAAAAACGCTTGTAACAAATGCCGATTTCCAGAAAAGTTTTCGGTAAAATCTAACTTTTCAAATTGATAAGTCAGCGTTCCCTTTTCTGGTAAATTAAAATGCAATCCCGTTTGCAACAAACTTTGATTCCCAAGCGGATTGGTTAAATTCCAATCCCGATCAAATTCAATCGTAAAAAGCCGTTCGATGGTTTTGAATTGTTTTTGAACCAATTGGTATTTTGCAAAAGCATCGATTTTCCATTTTTTTGTAAGCAAGCGCTGTGACAAATTCAGGTTTCCAGCAATTCCATGATTGTCGGAATCATCAATAGAAGAAAACAAATTTTTATCGTTATTACTCAACCCGATTTCAAAATCAATTTTCGTTTTTTCGGAAGGATGAAATCCGCCTAAAACTGTTGCGATTTGAATTTTCGTTGGCGCAATTAATCGAATAATTGGTTCGTAATTTCCCTGCATAATCCCGTCCAAAGGCGCCACATAACTATAAATTCGACCAACTGCCGCCGCATTTGAAAGTACATAATTTCCTTGATTGTTTCCAACCAACGTAAATCGAACATTGAATAATTCCTCGGTTTGCGAGTTTGAAAATTCATATACCGAAACGCCATTTATAAGGGTTTTTTTATATAAAATTTTATTCTCAGAATAGGTGTCGCTATAAGCCGAAGGCGCGTTCATTAAATTGGAATCATCACCCGCTTGAACTAAAATTTGCGCTTGTTCCTCGGATAAATTTTGTTGCAAGGGTTGGTTTTTCACATCGTTTTCCGAATACAAAAAACCGCCAATATTCCAGGTTTCGCGCTCGTGCGTGGCGCCAGCATAGGTCGTTAATCGGGTATAATTTCTATCGGTATATTGGTATTCAATCACAATTCGCATCTCCGAAGTGATTGGAAAAAGTGACGTAAATTGAATTTCTCCCGCATTATAATCAATCGTATAATCATTGTTTTCGCCACGTTTCAGGAGGATTCCATTTACATAAACCCTTTCGGATCCCGAAATCACTAGAATGTACAATTCGCCATTGGGTCCGCGCAATTTATAAGGCCCTTGGTTCCCTTCTTGACCCGAAAAATTGCTTTTCGCATATTGTCCGCGAACCAAAGCTGCCGCAGCAAAAATCGTGGTTTTGGCATCGGGTTTTCCAAATTCGAATCGGGTGGATAAACCTTGTACTTTTTTGTTGAAATTCAAAAATTTAGATTTTCGGTTTTCCAAAAATAAATCGCCCGCCCGAACGTTCCATTTGTCGGAATACAACTCGATAAAAATCTGATCAAATTCATCTAGTTTTTGCGAATAGCCGCCTTCTTGAATCGGAATATTACTGTCTTGAATGGAGGCGCGCAACGTAACTTTATCC
>CAIMBK010000108.1 GCA_903839195.1 uncultured Bacteroidota bacterium
CTTATCGGATACACCGAAAGTTATGCACATTTTATCAAGATGTGATTTCATTTGAAAAATGTAAAAAAATATTAAATAAAGGAGAAAAAGAATTATCGGACGAACAAATTCAACAAATTATTCATTTATTGGAGTTTTATGCAAAACTCACAGTAAGTGTATACAAAAATTCTAAAAAGTCATGAAAAAAGCTGTTATTATGTGTCGTGTTAGTAGCGACGAACAAGCTAAGGGATATAGTCTTGATATCCAGTTTGAACAACTAACAAAGTATTGTGATAGGAATAATATTTCTGTTGTAAAACACTATCGTGAAGACCATTCTGCAAAAAATTTTAACCGACCTCAATTTCAAAATTTTCTTCAATTTGTTAAGAAAAATAAAGGGGAGGTAAATTTATTACTGATAACTTCTTGGGACCGTTTTTCTAGAAATTTGACAGATTCATTGGTTATGTTGAGAGCCTTGGATAAAATCGGGATTCAGGTTCAAGCAATCGAACAACCAATAGATATGAGTATTCCTGAAAACAAAGCTATGTTAGCAATTTTCTTGGCTATACCGGAAATTGATAACGATAGGAGGTCCATTAAAATTAAGGGCGGAATTAGGGGTTCTTTGAAAGCGGGTAGATGGTGCAGACAAGCTCCAATAGGATATAGAAACTCCAGAGACCAACAAAATAAACCAGTGATAATTCCAAGTGATAAAGCCGAAGATATTAAGTACGCTTTTGAACAAATTGCTATTGGAAAGTTGCAAAGCGAATTGCGTACTGAGTTGAATAAAAAAGGAATAAAAATAAGTAGGAGTAACTTCTCAAAATTATTACGAAATACAATTTATACGGGTAAAATAATTGTACCTAAGTGTGAAGATGAGCCATTGATGATAATTGAAGGCTTACATGATGCAATTATTACAGATAAATTATTTTTTGAAGTCCAACAGATGTTAAGCGATAATAAAAAAACCAGAAAACTACCCGTGTATAATTCCTTGAGAGAGGAATTACCATTAAGAGGTTTGCTTTCTTGCTCTAGTTGTGGTGAAAAACTGACTGGCAGTCGTTCTAAAAGTGCAACAGGAAATCATTATTTCTATTATCATTGCAATTATTGCGGAAATGAACGCTTTCCTATTAATTTAGTTAATGAAACGTTCGAAAGTATTATGGATGATTTTACTTTTACTAAAGAATCGAAAGAAATATATCAATTAATGGTCAAACAATTATTGACTACTGATTCAAAAGATTCTAAACTAAAACAGGTTCAATTAAAGAAGAGTTTAAATGAGGTTTCATCCCGTATTGAAAAATTACAGGATTTACTCGTTGATGGTAAAATTGACCAAAAACAATATGGTGAAACAATGAAAAGATATACCACTCAAAAGTTTAGTTTGATAGACCAAATTAACGATATAAGTCAGATAGATAATGAGTATTTAGGGTGGTTGAAAAATGGAGTAGACGCATTGTCAAATCTAAGGACACACTACAATAAATCAATGATAAGGGAAAAACAGCAAATAATTAGTTCGATATTCCCCGAGAAATTTGAATTTGATGGAATAAAATGTCGAACTACCAGAATCAATGATGTTTTAAGGCTTATATTGCAGATTGACAAGGGTTTACAAAATAAAAAAAGTGGACAATTATCGAAAAAAATCGAGTTGTCCACTCTAGTGGAGTCGGGGAGAGTCGAACTCCCGTCCAAACAAGCAACTAAAAAACTTTCTACACGCTTATTTTCTGATTGAATTTTCGATAGTGTGCTTGGCCAGAAACAGCCACACGCTACTTATCTCCTTATTTTCGAAATCCACCCGAAGCTTATGAAAATCTAGGTTTAAATTTACGATTCACCTTTATCGACCGCTATAAACCAAAGCTTTCGAGGTAAATCCTGCTTTCCTATCTAATAGGAACGAGGCTAATCTTACTATAATTCAGATTATGCAGCAAGAGCGTAGTTTCCTTCGCCGTGTATGTGTTTTGAAACCTTTTATTAACGAGAATTGTCCCAGTTCTCGACGTGCTTACTTTTCAATTCGACCTGCTGTCAAAACCAGTCGACCCCAGTTGAATTAGATATTCAGATTGCAAATATACAACATTAACAACCCAAATATTCCCAAGAATTTTATAAAGTTTATTGCAATAAATGGAATAAAACTATTCTTCTTCCTCAATGCCTTTAAAAGGATAATCGCCAAAAAGTGGCGCTAAATTCCGCACTTTATAAACGTTTTTCGAACATTTATTGGATAAGGCAATAATGGAAACATTTTCGTTTTTTAGCATCACATACGAAGTCATGTTTCCATGCCACCAGCCGTTATGAAAATAAAATTTTTGTCCCGTTTCCCACTCAATCATTCGAACGCCCAAACCATAATTTTTAATTCCTTTGTGCTCGTTGCTATAGCCTTTGTATATTTCACTTCGTAATTCGGGAGTTAAAAAATCGGGTGAATTTCGTGCCAAATCAAATTTCAACAAATCTCTTGGCGTCGAATAAATATTTTTATCGCCATAAATCGCATCCAAATAATCAAACCCAATTTCTCGATTATTCGCTTTGTAAGAAGGCGTCACATTTGGACGGTCGGTATCATAATTAAACACAAAAGAATGCGTCATTCCCAGCGGATCAAAAATCATTTTTTTCATCGTTATGCGATAACTTTCCCCTGTCACTTTTTCAATTATCAATGCCAATAAGGCGTAATTCGTATTGCAATAACTAAATCGCGTATTGGTTTTGAATTCCAAAGTAATTTTTTTAGAAACCATTACTTTTACTAAATCATTATTGGTAAACGTTTTATGTTTGTCCCAAACGCCTTTTTCAAAGGTAAAATAACCATAATTCCGAATGCCACTTCGATGATTTAAAAGGGTTCTAACGGTAACTTCTGGATAAGGAAATCCTTTTAATAAGGTCGTAACTTTTTGATCCAAGGCTAATTTGCCATTATTTACTAATTTTAAAATCGCTGTTGCGGTCAAAACTTTACTTACCGACGCCAGATGAATTGGCGTTTCAGCCGAGATTGGGGTTTTCTTGCGTAAATTCGCTAATCCGCTATAGTTTTCATAAATTATTTCGCCGTCTTTGGCTACCAAAAAACTTACATTGCTGTTTTGGTTGGGCCAATATTTGTGAAAAAATCGCTCAATCGCCTCTTTTTTGGAACCTTTATATGTTTTTGATAATGGTGGAAATTTAGTCGGATTGGGAACCATATTAATTCCGGTGTTGTTTTTTGAAAAACCGTCAAATAAACCAGTTGCTCCGTTTTTGTTACAAGACAAAAGCAATACCGAAACCAAAACTATTTTTGAAGTGAACGAAAGTGTTTTTAATGTCATTTTTTGAATCTTAGCTAACAAATATAAATAAACATAAAGTAGGTTTTAAGTGAATTTTATCAAAGGTTTTCAACATTTTATTAATAACGAATCCCAATTTGCTGGAATTCAATTAGTAGGATGCTTTTTTTATTTCCTAAAATATTTTGACATCGATCGGCATAATAGTACATTTGAACAACAATTAATTGGTATTAAATGAAATTCGGAATTATTACAGAACGAAAAAATCCACCCGATCGAAGAGTTGTCTTTTCGCCCGAAGCCCTACTAAAATTAAAGAATACGTTTCCTGAAGCTAGCATCAAAGTGGAACATTCCGACATTAGGGTTTTCTCGGATGACGACTATAAAAATCTTGGATTTGAAGTAGCTAATGATATTTCTGATTGCGATGTTTTTTTTGGTGTTAAAGAAGTGCCAATCGAGGCATTAATTCCAAACAAAAAATATTTTTTCTTTTCCCATACCATTAAAAAACAAACCTATAACCGAAAATTACTGCAAGCTATTCTCGAAAAAAATATCGAATTATACGACCATGAAACCATTGTCGATGCTAAACACAAAAGGTTAATCGGTTTTGGAAGATATGCCGGAATCGTTGGCGCTTATAACGCTTTTCGAGCTTTCGGAATCAAGTTTGAACTTTTTCAATTGCCAAAAGCAGAAACCCTAAATGGAAAAGAAGCGCTTGTTGCAAAACTAAAACGAACTCTTTTGCCGCCTTTAAAAATTGTCTTAACAGGCGAAGGAAAAGTGGGAAATGGCGCCAAAGAAATCCTAGATGCGATGCATATTAAGCCTGTTTCTGTCGAAAATTTCTTGACCAAAAATTACTCAGAACCTATTTATGTTCAAATTGATTACTTGGATTATAATAAACGAATTGACGGAAAACCTTCTTCAAAAAAGGATTTTTTCACTAATCCAAAAGCCTATATTTCCGACTTTGAACGATTTACAAAAGTGTCAGATATTTATATTGCTGGTCATTTTTATGCCAATGACGCTCCGGTAATTCTCACCCGAGAAATGCTTTTAGCAAGCGATTGCAAATTAAAAGTGGTTGCCGATGTTTCTTGCGATGTAAACGGACCCATTGCTTGTACGCTTCGCGCATCAACCATTCAAGATCCTTTTTACGGCTATTATCCTTTTGAAAATAAAGAAGTAGATGTGTTTCATCCCGCTGCCATTGTGGTTATGGCCGTCGATAATCTACCTTGCGAATTACCAAAAGACGCGAGCGAAGGTTTTGGCGAAATGTTTCTTGAACACGTTATTCCAGCCTTTTTTAACGGCGATAAAGATGGGATTTTAGAACGAGCAAAAATGACCGAAAACGGAAAACTATCATCTAATTTTTCTTATTTGCAAGATTATGTCGACGGAAAATAGTCGCGATTTGTAATTAATTATACGTAAATAGAAATTATATACATTTGAAAAAACTTTTTTTATGAAAAAATTACTGTGTCTTTTATTAGTTCTAACCATTGGAACACTTCAATCACAAAGCATTCAGTCGCCTTCCAAAGAAATTACGGTTCAATTTTCTTTGTCCGAAAATGGCAAGCCTAATTATTCGGTAGTTTATAAAAACCAACCCGTAATTTTAGAAAGCCATTTAGGAATGTTATTAAAAGACGGTTCTGATTTGTCTTCTAATTTTACGATTTTGGATACAAAAACTACCACTTTTAATGAAACTTGGTATCCTGTTTTAGGTGAACAATCTAATGTTGTCAATCATTATAATGAAGTAACAATCGCCCTAAATCAAACTGCTTCTTCCAAAAAAATGAATATTATTTTCAGAGTTTTTGACGAAGGAGTGGCGTTTCGATATGATTTTCCCCAACAAGAAAATTTGAATTATTTTATTATTTCAAACGAAGTTTCGGAATTTAATTTAACTGGAAATCACAAAGTTTTTTGGCTTCCAGGCGATTTTGATAGTCAAGAATATGACTACAACGAATCGCTGTTTTCGGATATAAATACCGATAAAATCAACATGAATAACGGAATTGCATTGAAATCTATCGCTGGAAAATATGTTGTTCAATCGCCATTAATGATGAAATCAGCTTCCAATTTATATTTAAATATTTTTGAAGCCTCGGTTGTCAATTATCCAATTATGCATTTAGATGCTAATGTTTCAAATTTCAAACTTAAATCCCATTTAGTTCCAAATGCCATTGGGGATAAAGCCTATTTGCAAACACCTTGCGTTTCCCCTTGGCGAACAATTATGGTAAGTGATGATGCTCGCAAAATTGTAAGTTCTAAAATGATTTTTAATTTAAATGAACCCTCAAAAATTGCGGATGTTTCTTGGATTAAACCTATGAAATATGTTGGAATTTGGTGGGAAATGCACATTGGAAAAGCCACTTGGGATTATGCGGGTTCTCAAAATGCACAAAATGCTGCCAATTCCGAATTAAAACCTTCAGGACGACACGGAGCAACCACCGAAAACACTAAAAGATATATCGATTTTGCTGCCAAAAATGGTTTTGATGGCGTTTTAGTAGAAGGATGGAATACCGGTTGGGAAGATTGGTTTGGTAATTGGAAAGAAGAAGTTTTTGATTTTGTGACGCCATATCCAGATTTTAAAATTACTGAAATTTCGGCTTATGCCAAATCAAAAGGAGTGAAAATGATCATGCACCATGAAACTTCTGGTTCTACTGCAAATTATGAAAGACGTTTGGATAGGGCTTTCGAAAACATGAAAAAGTATGGTTATGACGCAGTAAAAACGGGATACGTAGGTCGGATAATTCCGCGAGGCGAATTCCATGACGGACAAGCGATGGTCAATCATTTTAATTTTGTTGCCCGACGCGCTGCTGATTATAAAATTATGGTTAATTCACACGAATCTTCAAGACCAACAGGATATAATAGGACTTATCCAAATTATATCGCTGCCGAAGCGGCTCGTGGTAACGAATTCAATGCTTGGAGTTACGGAAATCCCCCAATGCACGAAACTATTTTGCCATTCACAAGACTTCTAGGAGGCCCGATGGATTATACGCCAGGTATTTTTGAAGTAAAGATGAGCCTTTATGATAAGAACAAAAAAGAACAAGTTCATACCACTTTGGCCAAACAATTAGCGCTTTATGTAACCATGTATTCGCCAATTCAAATGGCCGCCGATTTGCCCGAAAATTATGAGAAATATCCAGATGCGTTTCAATTTATTAAAGACGTTGCGGTTGATTGGCAAGAAAGCACTTATTTGGAAGCAGAACCAGGCGATTATTTAACCATTGCAAGAAAAGAAAAAAACGGAGAACGTTGGTTTTTAGGCGCTATAACGGATGAAAACTCAAGAACTACCGAAGTTAAATTAGACTTTTTATCACCAAATACATCCTACGAAGCAATCATTTATGAAGATGGAAAAACAGCCGATTGGCTGAAAAATCCAATTTGTTATAGTATCAAAAAAGTTACAGTGACCTCAAAATCCAAATTGAAATTAGTGCTCGCTTCAGGTGGTGGAACGGCAATCAGTTTTAAGCCGATTAAATAAAATTATAAATCATCTTTCGGGATGATTTTTTTTGATTTAAAAGTTATAAAAGCAATTTGGTTAATAACTTCATTGTTTCCTTCGTAATCTATTTTCATATAAATGTATATTTATAAAATATTAGTGCTAATTTTTTGGAAACAATAATTTTTTAGTTCTATTTTTATAATTATCATTTAAACCAAATTTATCAATCAACCTTTAACTATTTTTTTATGAATTCAGAAAATGTTCAAACCAAGTGGGGGCAATTTATTCCCCTAGTTACCGTATTCTTTTTTTGGGGTTTTGTTGCTGCTAGTAACGATATTCTAATTCCCGTATTTAAAAAAGCATTTGATTTAACACAAGGTCAAAGTCAATTAGTTTCGTTAGCATTTTATATTGCATATACCGTAGGATCCTTGATTTATATGGGAATTTCATTATTAATGAAAGAAGATTTAGTTAATAAAATTGGTTACAAAAACGGATTGGCTTTAGGTTTAGGAATTTCAGCTTTAGGGACATTATTGTTTTATCCTGCTGCAAATACAGGTTCTTTTACATTAATGTTGTCTGGATTATTTATTGTTGCCTTAGGATTTTCATTACAACAAACCGTAGCAAATCCATTGGCTATTGCTTTGGGTCCAATCACAACAGGCTCGCAAAGACTTACTTTGGCAGGTGGAATAAATAATTTCGGAACGACAATTGGCCCCTTGGTGGTTAGTTTTGCAATTTTTGGATCAAGTGCTGGTGCAAATACCGAAATGAGTATCGAAAGTGTTAAAATTCCTTACCTAGTTTTAGGTTTGGCATTTTTATTAGTAGCCGTTTTATTGAAATTTTCATCACTTCCAGACAAACCTGAAGCGGTCGTTGAAGTTGAAAATGACACCAATGCTTCAAGAAGTTCAGCGCTAAAATACCCACAATTAATTATGGGAATGATTGCTATTTTCGTTTATGTAGGTGTTGAAGTTTCTACCGCAAGTAATCTCCCAGCCTATATGGAATCCAAACTAGGGTTTTTAACACAAGATATTGCTCCTTATATTTCGTTGTATTGGGCGAGTTTAATGATTGGTCGTTGGACGGGCGCTGTTGGGGCTTTCACTAATGACATAAGTTTACAAAAACTATTTAAATTCCTTGCGCCTTATTTGGCTTTTGGTGTGTTTTTAATTGTAAATGCTATCGCCAAACACGACTTAACGCCATTTTATGTTTATGGTTTAATCATTTTAGTCTTAATTGCTGCCGATATTTTAAGTAAAGGAAATCCAGCAAGAATGTTGTTGATTTTCTCTTCACTTGGAATTGCAGCACTTTTTATTGGCATGACAACTTCTGGTATGACCAGTGTTTATGCATTTACAAGCGTAGGTTTGTTTTGTAGCACATTATGGCCATGTATTTTTACATTAGCAATTAGCGGTTTAGGAAAAAATACCAGTCAAGGAAGTAGCTTTTTAATTATGATGATTATGGGTGGTGGAATTGTAAGCTGGCTTCAAGGTTATATATCTGAAAGTATTGGTATTCAAAATAGTTATATTATTGGAGTGGCTTGTTTTGCTTATTTGGCTTTTTATGCATGGAAAGTAAGCGGGATTTTAAAAAACCAAGGAATTGATTTTGACAAACCAGTTTCAGGCGGACACTAATCTATAATTATAAAATAAACAAAAAGGGTTTGAATATTTTCAAGCCCTTTTTTTTGTTCAAAAAAAACAGTATTTTTATCCAATAAATCGCTAATCATGAAAAAATTTGCCCTTGTATTTTTACTTCATTCTCTTTTCTCTTTTGCTCAAACAACAGATGAAATCCAACTAAAAGCTATTTACAAATCAACCTTAACGCAATCCAA
>CAIMBK010000109.1 GCA_903839195.1 uncultured Bacteroidota bacterium
AATAAAAAAATCAGTTTTGATGTTTTGTTGATTTCCTTCACTTTCAATAGTAATGGATTCCAAATTCGTTGTTCCGTGAAGCGAAATTACTTCGGCGGGTGTAATTAATTTGATTTTGCCCAATGCTTTTAATTCTTGTACTTTTTCGACAGAATCCAATGCGCCTCGAAATTCATTTCTTCGATGAATCAGGGTTACGCTTGAGGCCACATCGGCGAGAAAAACGCTCCAATCCAAGGCAGAATCGCCACCGCCAGCAATTACAATTCGTTTGTTTCGAAACAATTCTGGGTCTTTAACAAAATATTCAACGCCTTTATCTTCAAAAAATTCAATAGTATCCAGCACGGGTTTTCGGGGTTCAAAACTACCCAAACCGCCTGCAATTGCAACGGAATTGGCGTGATGTTTGGTGCCTTTATTTGTGGTTACAATAAACGTTCCGTCGTCGAGTTTGTCGATGGTTTCGGCGACTTCGTTGAGGGTAAAACCGGGTTGAAATTGTTTGATTTGTTCCATCAAATTGACCACTAATTCCCCAGCCAAAATAGCCGGAAATCCTGGAATATCAAAAATGGGTTTTTTTGGATACAATTCGGTCAATTGACCGCCTGGCTGCGGAAGTCCGTCGATGATGTGGCATTTTAATTTTAGAAGTCCTGCTTCAAAAACGGTAAAAAGTCCAGTAGGGCCAGCGCCTATTATGAGAATGTCTGTTTCAATCATTTGTTAAAAGAGTTCAAAGTAGCAAAGGTACAAAGGTTAAGCAACTTGGAATAATATTATATGATAATTATCAGAAAGTGAATTAGAAAAAGTGATTTTTGCGTGAGGGATTGTAGTGGAAATCCCACGATATTGTTAGGAACTAATAATGTCGTGGATTGTATCGGAAAGCCCGACGACATTTGCATGCAAATGTTGGCACGCCCAAATTTTACATCACATTTTCCACAGTTTCAATTTGTGGTGCATATTTTTTTATAGTGGTTTCAACACCTGCTTTTAGTGTCATTTGATTGACGCTACAGCCAACGCAAGCCCCTTCAAGACGAACTTTTACATGCTTTTGGTCTTCGATAGAAATTAAAGTAATATCGCCGCCATCGGAATTCAAAAAAGGACGAATTTCTTCGAGGGCTTTTTCAACATTTTGTGTTAATTCTTCTATGCTCATTTTTTAGTGTTTTAGGATTGATTTACAATCATATTTTATTTTTTTACTGCCGAACATCCTGCCATTGTGGTAATTTTTACAGCTTCGGTGGCGGGTAAATTTTGATTTCTTTTGATGGTTTCTTCGACTACTTTTTTAGTAATTTCTTCAAAAACGCCTTCAATTATTGAACCCGATTGCATTGCTGCTGGACGACCGTAATCGCCGGCCTCTCGTATGGATTGAACGATTGGAACTTCGCCAAGAAATGGAACTTGTAGGTCATCGGCAAGATTTTTGGCGCCTTCTTTTCCAAAGATATAATATTTATTATTGGGTAATTCTTCTGGTGTAAAATAGGCCATGTTTTCAATAATTCCCAAAACGGGCACATTGATACTTTCGGAAGTAAACATCGAAACACCTTTTTTGGCATCGGCAAGAGCGACAGCTTGTGGCGTACTAACGACAACAACTCCGTTTATTGGAAGCGATTGAACGATAGAAAGATGAATATCGCCGGTTCCTGGTGGCAAATCGACTAAAAGAAAATCAAGTTCGCCCCAATCGGCATCAAAAATCATTTGGTTCAACGCTTTGGAAGCCATTGGGCCTCGCCAAATAACGGCTTGACTGGGTGCTGTAAAAAATCCGATGGAGAGTATTTTTACTTCATAACTTTCAACGGGTTTCATTTTTGATTTTCCGTCGATAGTTATTGAAATTGGTTTTTCGTTTTCTACATCGAACATAATTGGCATGGAAGGGCCGTAAATATCGGCATCTAAAATTCCAACTGAAAAGCCCATTTTGGCTAATGTTACTGCTAAATTTGCTGTTACAGTTGATTTTCCAACACCGCCTTTTCCGGAAGCAATAGCGATGATGTTTCGCATTCCGGGGATGGTTTTTCCTTTAATTTCCTCTTTTGCTGGGATTTCTATTTTGATATTCACTTTAATTTTGGCTTCTTGCGAAACCAATTTGTGAATTGTATTTTTTATGTCGTCTTCGGCTCTTTTTTTAATATGCATTGCCGGAGAATTTAGCACTAAATCGACTATTACTTCCTCGCCAAAAGTGAGCACATTGGTAACGGCGCCGCTTTCAACCATATTTTTTCCTTCGCCAGCAATAGTGATGGTTTCTAACGCTTTGAGTATTTCTTTTCTGTCTAGTTTCATAGCAATTTCAATGTCTTTGGGAAGACTATTTTAATAATGCAAATATACTATGAAAAGTTGTTTAATAAATGGAAAAAGAGCTATTTATATTTCACAGATATAACCAAAATTTATTCTTTAGATGGTAGTTTTGGCTCCCAAAAATGTTTGTCAAAGTCGACTATTTGGTTGTCGACCACTTTAATGCCTTCGCTTTCTAATAATTGTTGCATCAAATTTGTTCCGTCAAAATGGTGTTTTCCGGTAAGAAGTCCTTTTCTATTTACAACGCGATGCGCGGGAACATCTTCAAGATTGTGCGAGGCATTCATAGCCCAACCCACCATTCTAGCCGAACGAGCGGAGCCCAAAACTTTGGCAATAGCACCATAGGAAGTTATTTTCCCGAAAGGAATTTGACGCGCAACAACATAAACGCGTTCAAAAAAATTATCGTCTGACGTCTCCATTTTACAGGTGAAAAAGTTTGAAAATGGTCAACAGAGAAACTAATCCAGTTATGCTTCCAATAATGTAATTACCATAATTTAGAAGGAAGGAATTGTTGTTTTCTTGTTTTTTAAAGAATAAAATGTAGCCGTAAAAAACTACAAAAGCTCCCAAGACTGCTCCTAAAACAAACAAATAAATATACGTTTTAGTAAAGAAAAAATAGCCATAAGCCGAAAGTGAAATACTTACAAAAACATAATAAGGAATGGGAAATAAATTTAAAGAAGACAGCAATATTCCCAGAAAAAATCGGTTCGATTTACTGTGTTTTTGAATATTGTGATTGGTTTGTTTTGGTTTTTTTCCTCGCCAAAAGAAGAACGTCGTTAATCCTAAAAAAAGCACTAACCCGATTTCCTGAAGCATGTTAATAAATGCGGTGTTTTGATCCAAATAATTGGCAAAAAAAAGCGCCAAAAAAGTTTGAAAAAATATGATTATTGTGGCGCCAATAGCAAATGAAATCGCTTCGTTTCTACCGTCCTTCATACTTACTTTTGCAGCAGTCATATTGATAAGTCCCGGCGGAAGAATCCCAATCGCGGAGGCAAAAAACCCAAGAAATAAAGGCAAAACAAGATCCATTTCTATTTTATTTTAAATCGAATATACGTAATTGCTTTGTTAATTTCCAAATATTGTTTTTCATAAAATGTCTGAATTTCAGTTACTTCACTCGGACTTCCTTCGTTTTTATAGACATTATGATTGGCATACAAAACCTCGTGCCCTTCGCCATGAAGCAATCCGAGCGTATATCCGTGCATGAATTCGCTATCGGTTTTTAGATTAACAACGCCTTCTGGCTTAAGGATTTTTTTATACAATTGTAAAAATTCCGAATTGGTCATTCGGTGCTTGGTGCGTTTGTATTTAATTTGCGGATCGGGAAAAGTAATCCAAATTTCGTCCACTTCATGTTCGTTAAAAATATGATTGATTAATTCGATTTGGGTGCGAATAAAAGCCACATTTTGCATTCCGGTATCAACGGCCGTTTTGGCACCACGCCAAAATCTTGCGCCTTTAATATCAATTCCGATGAAATTTTTGTTTGGAAATCTTTCGGCCAATCCAACAGAATATTCGCCTTTTCCACAACCCAATTCCAGAATGATTGGATTATTGTTTTTGAAGAAATCGGCGTTCCATTTTCCTTTTAATGGGAAGGAATTATTAACTACTTCTTCTCTTGTTGGCTGAAATACATTTTGAAAATTTTCGTTTTCTCTAAATCGTTTTAACTTATTTTTGCTCCCCACGGTGTTTTATCTATTTCGGCAAAATTAAGGAAATATATAAGACTACAATTTATTTTATAGCGATACCATAAAAAAACTGCCACTATTCTCAATAAAGAAAATAATGGCAGCAATAATTATACGATTTTGAGTACTAATTTACTTTTTATCTGGAAATTTATCGTGTTTGATAACTTTGGCATTAATCATAAAATAGACAGATTCGGCAATATTTGTGCAATGATCCGACATTCTTTCCAAGTGTTTTAAAACTATAATAAGGTTAGTTCCCGAAACTACAGTTTTAGAATTTTGCTTCATTTCTGAAACAATATTGTCAATAGCGTCGCTACTTTGATGCTTTATAGTATTATTTAATATAAATATTTCGCCGATAGATTTTTCGTCCATGGATTGAAAACATTCGTTTGTTTTTGTGGTAATTATTTCGATTGACCTTGCAATTTCTGAAATTTTAAATTTTGTAATTAGGCCGTGCTTTTCATTAATATTTTTTGTTTTTTTTATAATACTAACTGCTAGGTCTCCTATTCGTTCTATTTCATTGCTAATTTGCATTGCTGACATTATAAACCTTAAATCTGAGGCTACGGGTTGCTGAAGAGCAAAAACACTCTGGCAGATATCATCAATTTTTACATCTAATTTATCTATTTTATTTTCTGTTTTTTTTATTCCTTTTTTCTCAACAGCAGGTTCTGAAAGCAAAGCCCTCATGGCCTCAAATACTTGATTTTCTGCCAAATTTCCAATTTTTATAATTGCTCCTTTGAGTTTTTCTAATTCGGTTTCTAATTGTGATGCCATCAGTTTTTATTTTAAAATATTAGAATTGAAACGTATTGAGATTGGACAAAATTATCCAAATCTACCCGTAATATAATCTTCGGTTTGTTTCTGATTTGGTTTTGTAAAAATAGTCTTTGTTTTGTCCATTTCTATTAATTTTCCCAAATAAAAAAATGCGGTATAGTCACTTGTTCTTGCTGCTTGTTGCATGTTATGGGTAACAATAATGATTGTGTATTGTTCTTTGAGCTCGTGAATTAATTCTTCGATTTTTGATGTCGAAATTGGGTCGAGTGCACTTGCTGGTTCGTCCATTAGAATAATGTCAGGGTTTACTGCCAGGGTTCTAGCAATACACAATCGTTGTTGTTGTCCGCCTGAAAGCCCCATTGCAGAATCGTCCAATCTATCTTTCAATTCTTCCCAAATAGCGGCTTGTTTTAAAGATGTTTCTACTATTTCGTCTAATTCAGATTTGTTTTTGATTCCGTTAATTCTAGGGCCATAAGCAACATTCTCATAGATTGATTTCGGAAAAGGATTCGACTTTTGAAATACCATTCCTATTTTTTTTCGGATATTAACAACATCAACATTTTTATCATAGATGTCTATTCCTTCAACCAATAATTGACCTGTAATAGTAACGCTAGGTATCAAATCGTTCATACGATTAATGCTTCTCAAAAATGTTGATTTTCCACAACCTGAAGGCCCAATTAATGCAGTTACTTTATTACTTGGAATTTGCATTGTGATATCCTTTAGGGCTTTTTTTTCGCCATAATGGAGTGACAAATTTCTAGTTTCTATTTTAATATCTTTCATTATTTTTAAATTTCTTAAAATGAATGGGGTTATGTTTTATGTTAAATTGCTCGTCTTCTAATTCTTGATCGAATAATAACGGCTACAATATTTAGTGAGATTGTAAGCATTAATAATACTAATGTTGTGGCGAATTGAATTGGCATCGTTTTTTCTACATCAGAGGATTGAGTTGACATTATATAAATGTGATACCCTAAATTCATGAATTGATCACTAACAGATTCTGGTAAAGTAGCTAAATAATAGGCTGCTCCCGTAAATAAAATTGGTGCTACTTCTCCTGCTCCTCGACTAACTGCTAGTATCGTTCCAGTCATAATTCCCGAAATAGATCCTGGAAAAACAATATTTTTGATGGTTTGCCATTTGGTAGCACCTAATGCTAAACTCGCTTCTTTGAGTTCTCTCGGAATGGTTTTTAGCGCTTCTTCAACAGAAACAATAACAACAGGTAATGTTAAAAGAGCCATAGTTAGACTTGCCCATAAAATATTGGGTTGCCCCCAATGTAATTGTCCTGCATTAAAAATTTTGTCGGCACCTACGCCTATAAATTGAATGAAAAAACCCAATCCAAAAAGTCCAAAAATTATCGATGGGACTACGGCTAATGTTCGTATTGAAAAACGAACAGCTGCTGCAAATGGTGAATTTTCTTTTGCATATTCCGTCAAATAGATGGCTGTGATTGTCCCAAAAGGCACTGCTGCAATTGACATTACTATTACTAGAATAAAGGTTCCAATTATTGCAGGTAAAATCCCTCCTTTGGTCATTCCATCTGTTGGAAAAGATGAAATAAACTCCCACGAAAAATATTCTGAACCATTAAAAACAATAATTCCAATGATTAAAAAAAGTACCGAAATAATTGTTATTACTGATAACAGGGTTGATCCTACAATTATTTTCCCCTTAATATCTGTTTTTATATTTTTGGAAGCAAAAAAAGTGTTTGATTGATTGTTTACGTTTGTTTCCATTTTTACTTTCCTTGAAATTTCTTTAATAATCTTCCTTTAACATAAAATTCGGCAATTGCATTTAAGGCAAATGAAAATATAAAAAGCAAAGAACCAATAAAAAATAGCACGCTATAATGAGTTTCACCAAAAACGGTTTCGGCCATTTCAGCTCCAATTGTTGCAGCAAAAGTACGCACGCTTTCAAATGGATTTGCCGAAACTATTGCGGCATTTCCTGTTGCCATTAATGCAATCATAGTTTCGCCAAAAACTCTGCCTATTCCTAAAAGTAAGGCAGCAAAAATCCCTGGAATAGCTGCTGGTAAAGTTACAAAAAAAGCGGTTTGCCATTTACTGGCTCCAAGTGCTAGACTTGCTTCGGTATATGTTTTTGGAACTGCGGCTAGTGCATCTTCGGATATTGTATATATGATTGGAATTGCAGCAAGTGCCATCGCAACTCCACCAACAAAAGCATTTAGACGGGTTTCGTAACCAAAAACATCTTGGAAAAATGTTGCCAAAATCATCAATGCAAAAAATCCTATCACTACTGATGGAAAAGCTGCTAATAATTCAATGATGGGTTTGATTATTTCTTTGGCTCTTTTTGAGGCAAAAGTAGAAGTGTAGAGTGCTGCTAATATTGCTATTGGACCTGCAATCAACATGGCAATTAATGTCACTTTTAATGTTCCTATTAATAATGCTAGTAGTCCAAATCTTGGATTATCGGAAACTGGAACCCAATCCGTTGATAAAAAGGTGTTCCAAGTATTATCTTTTCCGTCATTTTCAACTTTTGGAGCAACAGCTGTTTCGGTAGTGATTTCTTCAGGTGTTTCTCCATAAGACTCAGGTTTTAGCTCTTCTAGAGATTCGGGTTCGCTGCCGTATGATTCGGGTTTTAACTCTTCTTGGACAACGGGCTCGGTGCTGTATGATTCAGGTGTTAAACTTTCTGATGCTGACTTTGCATTTGTTTCTGTTTTAAAAACTTGATCTTTACCAAAATTAAATAATGGCATTGATTCTTTAAATACAAAAAAGAAAATTAATATTATTATTGCAATAGACAAGTAGGCTACTGAGGATATTATTTTTTCTGCTAAAAACTCTGAAAGCCTAAATTGTTTTTTTAGGCTTTCTTGAGTAAAACTATTTTTTTGAGTCGGGTTCATTCCTCAATATATATTAAACATTATTGATAAAAATATTTTCTAATGAAATTTCAATCGAATTATCTCAATGGAAAATACCCTACATCAGAACAAATTTTTTGACCTTCACTACTCAATATCCAATCTATAAATTTCTTTGTAGTTCCAGTTGGTCTAGTTGGCAAGTACATATATAAATATCTTGAAATTGGATACGTTTTGTTTTTTATTGTTTCTGGGGTTGGCAAAACACCTCTGCTTTTTGCATCTTTTTTTACTTTACAATCCTTTACGTCTTCGGCAAAAGCTGCTCCGCCATATCCAATTCCGAATTTATCTTTTTTTACTGCATTAACAATAGCGGCAGTTCCTGGTAGGGTTTGACAGGCTTGAGAAAAATCTGTTTTTACTACGTGTTCTTTAAAAAACTCAAATGTTCCTGAACTACTTTCTCTACCGTATAATTTTATGTTTGCATCTGCTCCGCCAACTTGCTTCCAGTTCGTTATTTTTCCTGAATAAATATCTCCAATTTGTTGAATAGTTAGCTCTGAAACTGTATTTGCTTTATTTAAAAAAACAGATAGACCATCTTTTGCACAAGCAATTTCTATTGGATTACTTTTATATTTTGATTTGATTTTCATTAATTCTGCAGGTTTCAAAGGACGACTTGCATTAGCTATTTGAGTAGAACCATTAATTAACGCTGCAATACCTACGCCAGAACCTCCTCCAGTAATTTGAACTATTGTTTTTGGATTTTTCTTCATATAAGCTTCTGCCCACCTTTGTGATAAAATTACCATCGTATCCGAACCTTTGATTGTTATTTTATCTTCGGTAGTAAACGAAAGCCCAATGATCATTATTGCAAATAGTGCAAAAGCGGTTTTTAATTTTGAAGTTTTCATGTTTTTTATATGTTAGAATTGTTAATTATTAAAAGTTAAATTGGGCTTGCAATCTTAATAAGTTTCCCTGTTGTCTATTGTTTTTAAGAATGCTA
Organism: uncultured Bacteroidota bacterium; assembly: GCA_903839195.1. GTDB lineage: Bacteria > Bacteroidota > Bacteroidia > Flavobacteriales > Flavobacteriaceae > Flavobacterium. The sequence goes on from CAIMBK010000109.1 coordinate 8,849, forward strand.
TCTTCAAAAGTTCGGTCTGAAATTACCCATTCTGCTACTAATTCAAAAGCTTTGAAAGGCTGCCATTCTAATCCTATTTCGTATTCTCTTACGACATAACTTCTGGAATCTTTCTCAAATTTTTTACCTCCATCATAATATTGAAATTTAGCAAAAGGGTATAAATATTTGTGATTTGACATATCTAATTTATAGTTGAAAGTTATATAGCCTCCTTCTAAATCAGACACGTCAACTGTGTTTGTTAATTTGTTATAACGTGGCCCTTTTCCTATGTTGTATTCGGTTTGAATTCCAAATGGTTTTGGGTATAATACAAAAGTAACCCCAACTCTTTGGTCTAAAGTATTTGTTTTGTTCGCCGTTGTTACTCCTGTTGACAACTCATTGGTAAAAGCCCATTTGCCCGTATATGCTTGTATTCCTGGTTCTATTATTTGATTTCCAATCATAAAAGGATAGGATACTCTTGATACAACATGTAAATTTCTATTGGCTTCTGATTTGTTGGCTGTTTGACCGTTATAAGCCCCAAAAGCAAAGACACCATAGTCTCCTGAGCCTTTGTAACCGTCTTTTATGAGCATAGAAAAACGCTCTCTAATATTGGCAGGTGCCCAATAAAAGAAAACTCCTAAATCTCGTTCGTTTGATACAGCAGAGTTCATAGCATCATTTCGATCCAGAGTTAAACGGTTTTGACTTGATTGTAAATTTTCAAATCCAAAAGGCACTTTACTTTGACCAATTCTAACTCTAAACTCACGCTCTTTATCAAAAGAAATGTCCGCATAAACATCTCTGAGTTGTGCAAAATGATTGACACCTGATGCTGGGGAGCTAGCAAAATCGGGTTGAAAATAAAAATATACGTTTGGATGAACTTGTCCTGAAAAAATCATACGGGCTCGTCTAATAAAAAAACCGTTGTTTGATGTTGCATTTGGATCCGTTGAAGTTGTTCCCCAAGATTTATCACATTGCTCACAAGATACTTTGTCATTTGAAGAAAACAATCCATTGTATCGAACCTGAACATAACCACGAATAGATACTTTATTATACCAATCTTCTTTATCTGATTTCGTTTTTTCAGTTTGCTTCACTTTATTAATTAAAGAGATAGAGTCCAAAATACGAACTACTTCTTTCTTTATTTCACTTTTATTACTTTCTTGCGCATTGTTTAAAAAAGGAATAAATAAACAGATAAATAATAATTTTCTCATTGTTAATTTTACATTAATTTAATGCAAAGGTATTGAGTCAATGTTAAGAAATTGTTACTTAATTGTTATATAAAGAACATTATTAATGTTGGAAATTAGCTCTAGTTTTATTGTTTTTCTAGTGTAAATGAAAATTCAGAACCTACACCAAATTTACTTTCTACATATATTTTTTGGTCGTGAACTTCTATAATGTGCTTCACAATTGAAAGACCTAATCCCGAACCGCCTTCGTTTCTTGAACCGCTTTTGTTCACTCTATAAAATCGTTCAAATAGTCGCGGAATATGGTGTTGTTCTATTCCTTCGCCATTATCCGTTATTCTAACTATTACTTTAGATTCTGTTAATTCCTCAATACTGACTTCGGTTGTGCCTTGTAGTTTGCCGTATTTTATTGAGTTTACGATAAGGTTTATTAGAGCTTGTTCTATCTTTTCCTGGTCGCCCATCACCATTATTGGTTTTGAATATTTCCTGTCAAACATTAAAATAATGTCCTTTTTTGACGCCTTCATTTCGAGCAAATCAAAAGCGTTTTGAACGAGTTTTACAATATTAAATGGCGCAATTTCTAGATTTAAATCGCCTATTTCGAGCTTAGAAATCATATCTAAATCTTGAACAATATATATTAATCGCTCAACGCCTTTTTCAGCTCGTTCTAAGTATTTTTTCCGAACGGTTTTATCTTTCATTCCGCCTTCAATCAAAGTGGATAAATAGCCTTGAACGGTAAAAAGTGGGGTTTTGAGTTCATGAGAAATATTTCCTAGGAATTCGCGGCGGTATTCTTCGCGTATTTTGAGGCCTTCAATTTCGAGTTTTTTGTCGGTGGCAAATTGCTGCACTTCCTTTTTCAAGGCCGACATATCGGTCGTAATGGGTTGGTTTCGAAAAGAAGAAGATTCCAAAAGCGTTACATCGTCATAGATGTTTTTTACTTTTTTATAAATGAATCGTTCAGTTCTATATTGGGAAATGAAAAAGGAAAATAAAAAATTAGATATTGAAAAAATAATTATAAACAACCAAGAAAAGTTAGACATGAAATACGTTATTCCAGCTGTTATTATAGTAGTAAAGAAACTAATATAAGCCGCCGAAATTAGGGCAAATCGATATGGTTTTAAGAAATTTACACCCATTTATATTTCAAACTTATAACCAACACCTTTTATGGTTTTGAAAAATTCATCCCCAATTTTTTCTCTTAATTTTCTAATATGCACATCGATGGTTCTGCCACCCACAATAACCTCATTTCCCCAAACTTTATCTAATATCTCATCTCTTTTAAAGACTTTTCCAGGTCTAGAAGCCAATAAATAAAAAAGTTCAAATTCTTTTCGGGGTAAAATAATTTCTTTATCATCTTTTATTATTTTATATTCTTCTCTGTTAATGACAATTGCACCAAGATGAAGGGTTTCGGAATCTTGTTTTTCCTCTTTAAGTCTTCGCAAAAGTGCTTTAACTTTGCTAACTAATAATTTTGGTTTTATGGGTTTGGAAATATAATCATCGGCGCCCGCATCAAAGGCCGCAACCTGAGAATAATCTTCATTTCTCGCGGTTAAAAAGGTAATAATTACGTTGTGCAATTCCGGAATTTTTCGAATGTTTTCACAAGCTTCCATTCCATCCATTTCGGGCATCATAACATCAATAATAATAAGATGCGGTAATACTTTTTTTGCCATTCGAACGGCCTCTTTTCCATTATCTGCTTTATAAATTTGATAGCCTTCTTGCGAAAGGTTATAGCCCACAATTTCAAGTATATCTGGCTCGTCATCAACCAATAAAATCTTTATGTTCTTTTTTTTCATAATTGCAAAAGTTGTGAGTTTGCGTTGTAAAGGTAATTATAAAACAATACCAACAAACGACTTAACTGTAATTTAATGTCTTAACTATTTGATAATATTGGGCGTAATAGCGCTATTTGAATATTACACACTTTAGAATTTTAGGATGTATTATAAATCTGGAAGAATGACCTACAAATTTGACTTTTATAGAATAAATGCGATTCTCGTTCCGTTTTTGGCACATTTTTTGAAATTATTATTATATCTTTACACAATAATATATATTCCAAAATGGTTAAAAATTACTTTTATATTGCCACTTTATTCTTTTTCTTACTTTCTTTGAGTGTTACCGCTCAAGAAAGCAAGCCGCAATCTATCAGAAATCAAGACCTAACTATTGAAGGATTGAGTTTTTATCCAAATCCTGTTAGTAACGGAAGAATTTATATTATTTCAAAATCCTCATTGGACAAAGAAATTACCATTTTTGATGTTTTAGGAAAAAAAGTACTTCAAACGATATTAAATACAAGAGAATTAAACATTTCCTCTCTTTCTCCAGGGGTTTACATTATTAAAATTAGAGAAGGCGAAGCTACGGCCGCTAGAAAACTAATTGTCAAATAATCAATAATTTACGGTTTTTTTTAAGAATTAATGTTTTTTTTACATTGATTTGAACTACAAAAGAAAATACTCCTTATATTTGTAGTCCAAATTAAATTTAAAAAAAATGAAAAAAATTTACTTATTTACATTACTGCTTTCGGTAGTTTTTAGTTTTTCTTCTAATGCGCAAGTAGTTATTAGTCAAGTTTATGGTGGTGGTGGGAATTCCGGGGCTACTTTTACAAATGATTTTATCGAAATATTCAATCGTGGGACTGTTGCACAAGATTTGACAGGTTGGTCCGTGCAATATGCTTCTGCAACAGGGACTACTTGGGCAGTAACAGCACTTACGGGGGTGACTTTACAGCCAGGCCAATATTATTTAATACAAGAGGCTGCAGGATCAACACCAAGCACCGCGATTCCAACTGCTGATGCAACTGGCACTTTAGCTATGAGTGGCTCGAATGGAAAGGTATTGTTAGCTGACGTAATTATTGCGCAAGCTGGTTTAACACCAACAGGAGCTCAAATACAAGATTTAGTAGGTTATGGAGCAACCCCAACTGGATTTGAAGGAACAGGGCCTACTGGTTCAGCATTAACAAATTCTACTTCTGCTCAAAGAGCAAGCTTGGGCTGTATTGATACTAACAATAATGCAACCGATTTTATTGCCGCTTTGCCTGTTCCAAGAAACACAGCATCGCCAATATCGGTTTGTTCATCAGCGCCTTCAATGCTTGTAAGTTCCCCATCAAGCGGAACGATTTACAACCCATTAACAACAAGTGTTACAGTAAACGTAGCGGCATTCAACTTTACTGTTGCCAATGGAACTGGAACTGGTCACATCCATTATTCTGTTGATAATGGTGCAACAGTAATGAAATACGACACAACTCCAATTGTCTTAAATGGATTGTCAGTTGGTGATCATACCGTTTCACTTTCATTGGTTGATAATAATCACGCACAATTAAACCCTGCAGTAACCGCAACAGTAACTTTCACAATAGCTGGTTTTAGTGACGTTGCAACCATAGCCGAATTAAGAGCTGGAACGCTAAATGCCTACTATCAATTAACAGGTGCTGCTGTTGTCTCTCACGTTCGTATTCCTACTACTACTGTTTTAGTAGCTACAACTAGAAATCAAAAATTCATACAAGATCAAACCGGTGGAATTTTAATTGATGATAGCGCGGCAAAAATCACTACAACTTTCGTTGAAGGAAACGCAATGAGTAATATACTAGGACAATTAGTTCCTTATAACGGAATATTAGAATTCGTTCCTTTACAAGATCAACCTGTTGTTTCTCAAAACAATTCTATTGTTCCAGAAACCGTTTCGCTAACTGATTTTAATGCCAACGTAAACAATTACGAATGCGAATTGTTACAATTTAATAACATTACAATTGAAGGTACAGTATCTTCTGCTGGAGTATTTACTGCGCTTGCCTCAGGAGCTGTATTCACAACTGCTACAAGTTATAGAGTTACAGACGGAACAACAACTAGCATCTTAAGAACTGGCTTCAATGAGGCTGATTATATTGGTGGCGCTGTTCCAACTACTGCATTTAGCGCAATTGCTTTAGGATATGAAAATGTAAATTCAACAAGCGTTTCAACACCACAGTTTATTGTTAGAAAATTAGCTGATTTTTTAAATCCAATGAGTACTCAATCTAACGAAATTGCAGGATTGAAAGTATATCCAAACCCAGTTTCAAATGGTGTTTTACATATTGAATCCAATGCAAATACTTTGAAATCAATTGCTTTGTTTGATGTATTAGGAAAACAAGTTCTTACTACTTCAACAGAAAATAGCACTATCAACGTTTCGAATTTAAAAGGCGGAATTTATATCCTAAAAATTACCGAAGCTGGAAAAACAGCCGTAAGTAAATTAGTGATTAAATAAGTTCTTTCTTCATAGCACTAAAAACTCCAATTGTAAAGTTGGAGTTTTTTTTATTTAATTACCTTTGTAAAAAACATTTCTTGATTACAAATACCGATATATTTAGCATAACCAACCAAAAGCAATTTGAAAAAATAGCGCTTCAAACCTTCCGTTTTCAATACGAAAACAACTTGGTATATCGAGAGTTTTGCGCGCTAATGAGAGTCGAAGAAAGTAGTGTAAAAACCATACAACAAATCCCTTTTCTTCCCATACAGTTTTTCAAAAGTCACCGCGTTATTTCTAATGAAAATAGCATTCAAGAAACCTTTACTAGCAGCGGAACTACAGGCGAAAAAACTAGTAAACACCATGTAACTGACCTTTCTATTTATGAAAAAAGTTATCAAAATGGGTTTTCACAATTTTATGGAAACATTGAAGATTATGTGGTTTTGGCTTTACTTCCCTCCTATTTAGAACGCGAGGGTTCGTCTTTAATATATATGGTTTCTGATTTGATTCAAAAAACAAAAAATTCAGAAAGCGGTTTCTTTTTACATAATACCGACGCGTTAATTGAGAAATTAATCGCCTTAGATGCCACAGGGAAAAACGTCATTTTAATTGGCGTTACTTATGCCTTATTGGATTTAATCGAGCAGCATCAATTTCAATTAAAAAACACCATTATCATGGAAACTGGCGGCATGAAAGGCAAACGAAAAGAACTCATTCGTGAGGAATTGCATGCCCAACTTTGTAGCGGTTTCGGAGTTTCGTCAATTCATTCAGAATATGGAATGACCGAATTATTGTCGCAAGCGTATTCGCTTGGAAATGGCATTTTTGAATGTCCAACTTGGATGCAAATTCTAATTCGCGACACGGAAGACGCCTTAAATTATGTCGAAAACGGAAAAACAGGCGGTATAAATGTGATTGACTTGGCTAATATCAATTCATGTTCGTTTATTGCCACGCAAGATTTGGGCAAAAAATATCCCAACACGACTTTCGAAGTATTGGGACGTTTTGATAATTCTGATATTCGAGGTTGTAATTTGATGGTGGTTTAAACCACTCGAATGACAAAATAATTTTTCTTGCCACTTTGCAACAAAACAAATTGATTGTTGATTAAATCTTTTGTAGAAACGACAAAAGTTTCGGTTACTTTTTCTTTGTTTACTGAAATCGAATTGGCCACCAATGCACGTCTGGCTTCACCATTTGATTTAAAAAACCCTGACTTTTCATTCAAAACAGAAACAATATCAATTCCGTTTTCAATTTCATTTTTAGCAATTTCAGCTTGAGGAACGCCTTCAAAAACTTCCAAAAAAGTAGTTTCATCCAATTGTTTTAAATCTTCAGAAGTTGCATTTCCAAATAATATTGCCGACGCTTGAATTGCTTTTTCCAAATCGGCTGCTGAGTGAACAAAAGTAGTAACTTCTTCAGCTAATTTTTTCTGTAAAACTCTTAAATGTGGCGCTTCGTGATGCGTTGCAATTAAACTTTCAATAGTGTTTTTATCTAAAAAAGTAAAAATCTTAATGTACTTTTCAGCATCTACATCGGTGGTATTCAACCAAAATTGATAGAATTTATAAACCGAAGTTTTATCAGCAGTAAGCCAAACATTTCCCCCTTCCGATTTTCCAAATTTAGATCCATCCGCTTTAGTAATCAAAGGACAAGTCATGGCAAAAGCCTTAGCGCCTTCTGCGTTCATTCTTCGCACTAATTCGGTTCCGGTGGTAATATTTCCCCATTGGTCCGAACCTCCCATTTGAAGCAAACAGTTGTATTCTTTATGCAAATGATAAAAATCGTAACCTTGAATTAATTGGTAAGTGAATTCTGTAAATGACATTCCTTCTCCTTCACCTGAAAGTCGTTTTTTAACGGAATCTTTCGCCATCATATAGTTAACGGTGATTCTTTTTCCAACATCGCGAGCAAAATTAATAAAGGACAATCCTTTCATCCAATCGTAATTATTAACCAAAATTGGTGCATTTGAAGCAACTGAATTAAAGTCTAAAAATCGAGATAAAACGTTCTTAATTCCCTCAACATTATGATTTAAAGTAGCTTCATCCAATAAATTTCTTTCGTCAGATTTTCCCGATGGATCCCCAATCATTCCTGTTGCTCCTCCAACAAGCGCAATAGGTTTATGACCAAAATTTTTCAAGTGAACCAATAATATTATAGGCACAAGGCTACCAATGTGTAAAGAATCAGCAGTTGGATCAAATCCAATATAGGTTGCTGTCATTTCTTTCAACAATTGTTCCTCCGTTCCCGGCATAATATCGTGAACCAATCCACGCCATTTCAATTCTTCTATAATATTCTTCATTTTCAATCAATTTGTACAAAGATAGTTTTAATTGCATAATTTGAAAATCTAACTCCCTAAAAATCCAACAATGTATTTATCTTTGTATTTATGAATTTAATAACTGGAGCCACAGGACTTGTAGGATCGCATTTGACACTTCATTTGGTCGAAAACGGGGAAGCCGTTCGCGCTTTATATCGAAATCAAGAGGGTTTAGAAAAAACGAAAGCCCTTTTTTTATTATATAATAAATCCGAATTGTTTCCAAAAATCGAATGGATTCAAGGGGATATAACTGATATTTCTTCTTTGGAAATGGCTTTTGACAATGTTGAAAACGTTTATCATTGCGCTGCAATTATTTCATTTGACCCAAACGAAGAAAATGCCATTAGAAAAATAAACATTGAAGGAACGGCCAATATTGTCAATTTTTCTATTGCAAACGGAATCAAAAAACTCTGCTACATAAGTTCAATCGCGGCTCTTGGCGAAAAAAAACTCGGCGAAAAAACTATTTCTGAGACGAATGAATGGAATCCCGAAAAAGCCCATAGTGATTATGCTATTTCAAAATATGGCGCCGAAATGGAAGTTTGGCGCGGGCGACAAGAAGGATTACAAGTGGTTATACTCAATCCTGGAATTATTTTAGGCCCAGGGTTTTGGAACCAAGGTAGCGGTGTCATTTTTAATAAAACCTTAGGCGATTTTAGATTATTCACAAATGGAACAACAGGATATGTAGCGGTTAATGACATAGTAAAAATTGCTAATATACTAATGAAAAAAGACTGCAACGGTGAACGTTATGTGATTGTTTCAGAAAATCTAACTTTTAGAAAAATTCAATATTTAATTTCGGACGCTTTATTAGAAAGAAAACCTCCCGTTTTTGTTGCCAAATGGATTTGCGAAATTGCTTGTCGATTGGATTGGATATTAAATACTTTTTTCTTTCAAAAACGACAATTATCTAGTGATGGCGTAAGGGCTTTGCATGGTAATGAAATTTTTTATAACAAGAAAATTATTGATTTTATTGATTATGAATTTCAAGGTATTGAAACTGCAATAGCTGAAATCGTTGCTCTTTCCAATTCAAAATAAGATTGTATATTTTTATTTGGGCAAATCTGTAACCCCCATTTTTTTCTGGATTCTTTCGGCAACTTTGTTGTAGATTTTTTTGTATTCTTTAATATCAGACGCATAGTATTTGTCGTTTTTGGCAAATTGAATACTATCGACTTTGTATTTTTTTAAAATAAATTCGTTTGGATTAATTGCTATAGAATCTGGAGAAACTGCATTTTGCAATTTGATGGCTTCCAAAATAGACAAATCATAAATAATATCGACCATCGTGTTTTCGTCAATTAGTTTTTCTGGTTTTTCAATGACGGTTTTTTGACAACTTATAACTATCGAAAGTGTCAAAAATAAAATAATCGCTCGAATCCTATTTTGCATATTTGCTAGTATTTGATTGGGTTATCGATTGAATAATAATCGATGTCCCGCTTGAATTTCTTTAAAATTAAAATT
>CAIMBK010000110.1 GCA_903839195.1 uncultured Bacteroidota bacterium
GGCTTCTTTTCTTTTTGTTTATTCCTTGGAATTCTCGTAAAAAGATCGGCATTTGCAATTGGGTTTTTATTTGTTTGGAACATATTAGAAAGCGTTTTCAAAGGGATTTTAACTTTTAAAATTTTTCCAGAAGACACAACCGCTGCCACTATTTGTCAATTTCTTCCTTTGGAATCGATGTCAAATCTAATTGTTGAGCCTTTTTCGAGATTATCCGTAATTAAAAACATTCAAACAGCCATTGGCGGAGCTGGAAACGTAAAAGATTATAGCGTTCATTTCACTTCCATATTGATCGTTTTGGCTTGGACTTTTATTTTTATGTTAATGTCTTACAAACTGCTTCAAAAAAGAGATTTATAGTATCTTTGCAGATGCTATGAAAGTATTGTTTAGGATTTTCTTTTTACTTTTAATTTGTTCCGCCGAAACTTCGGTGGCTCAATATATTCAAGTAAACGATACATATTCGGGGCAACAATTGATTGAAAATGTTTTGGTTAATAATCCCTGTGCGAATGTTACCAATTTTTCTGTTTCTGGCGACACTTTTGGTGGAATTCAAAAAAGCTATGGGTATTTCAATGCTGGAACAAGTAATTTTCCGTTCACAGAAGGCATTGTTTTGACAACAGGAAAGGCTACTTCTGCTGTGGGTCCAAATAATTTAATATTAAGTGATGGAGGAACTAGTTGGTTGGGAGATTCTGATTTAGAAGCAGCTCTTGGCGTTTCCAATTCGATAAATGCAACAGTTTTAGAATTTGATTTTATTGCGATTACCAACAAAATTAGTTTCGATTATATTTTTTCATCCGAACAGTATTTATTAAACGCAACCACTAATCAATGTAGTTATACCGATGGTTTTGCTTTCTTATTAAAACCAATAGACAATTCTTTACCCTATCAAAATTTAGCAATTATTCCAGGAACTTCTACGCCTGTAAAAATAAACACCGTTAGAGGAATTGGAAGTGTTTGTCCACCGGCAAATCAAGCCTATTTTGATGCTTTTAATGGCGCTAATCACCCAACAAATTATAATGGCCAAACTGTCAAAATGAAAGCAGAAGCCGATGTAATTCCGGGCAAAACGTATCATATAAAATTAGTTATTGCTGACCAGGGAAACAATCTATATGATTCGGCGATTTTCTTGGGCGCTAATAGTTTTAAAAACAACATCGATTTAGGTCCAAATAAACTTTTTGCTACTCAAAATCCAATTTGTTTTGGCGAAACGTATAATTTAATTGCAACCCAAACAGGCAATAATACTTATAAATGGTTCCGCAATAATATTGAAATAACTGGTGAAGTAAATCCAATTTACACTGTTACAGATTCTGGAATTTACAAAGTTGAAATCACTATAAACGGAACATCTTGCGTGGCGGCTACTGGAGAAGTCAACATAGAATACAGCCCTTTGCCTGTTTTGAATTCACCAAATATATTAGTACAATGCGATGAAAATTTTGATGGAATTACCACTTTCAACCTTCGAAAATTGGACGCGACAATTACAATTGGAAACAATCAATTAAGTGGCTTAACGTATTATGAAAGTCTTTACGATGCTAAGAATCAAATCAATCCAATTCCAAATCCAACTGCCTATCAAAGTGCTACTTCAAATCAAGTTTTTGGGCGGGTTACGAATTCCTTTGGTTGCGCAAATTATGCCATTATAAATCTTGAAATTGCCAATAATAGTATTGTTTCTCCAACCATAACCAAATGCGATGCCGGCGCAACTGGTTTTGTAAATTTTGATTTAAATCTAGATGTAACACCTCAAATTGTTCTTGGATTGCCATTTGGAATGATTGTGGAATATTATTTGTCTGCAAATGATGCCGTTTTGCAATTGAATCCGTTAAACACTCTTTTTACAAATACCATTAGTAATCAACAAACGATTTTTGCTCGTTTAATCAATGGTTCTGATTGTTATGGAATTGTGCCGGTTTTGCTAAAAGTTATTCCATTTAACCCGCAAGAACTTGATGACGAAACGTTTTATTTGTGTGAAAATGATACCAAAACACTTTCCATTTCAAATGGATATTCGAGCTATTTATGGAATTCCGGCGAAACTACCAATAGTATTTCAATAACATTGCCCGGAAATTATTGGGTTACAGTGACAAATTCAGCGGGTTGTGAAAAGACAAAAAATTATGTAGTACTCGCTTCCTCATCGGCTATAATTACTGGAATAGATGTTTCCGATTTTATAGGTTATGAAAATAGTATTTTGGTTAATTTTTCTGGAAATGGAACTTATTCTTTCTCGCTTGACGGACTAAATTTTCAAAATAGCCCATTGTTTACCAATGTCACAATTGGAGATTATACTATTATCATAAAAGATACAAACGGTTGTCCAAATACCATTTCTGGAATAATTTCAGTTTCCGATTATCCGAAGTTTTTTACTCCAAATGGCGATGGAACAAATGATTATTGGCAAATTCAGAATTTTCAAAATCATGCACAATCCATTTTATATATTTTTGATCGATATGGAAAATTGATAACACAAGTTGACACATCGGGATTGGGTTGGGACGGAACGTTTTCTGGACAAATTTTACCAGCGGATGATTATTGGTTTTATTTAGAATTAAATTCGAACAAAATTATCAAAGGACATTTTGCACTTAAAAGATAAAAACTTACATTTATGCCTCTTTTTTAAAAGTTTATGAAACACTATTATTATCTATTATTTACACTATTATCCCTTTCAAGTGTTTTTGCACAATTCAGCAAAACCCACTATATCCCGCCGATTACAAGTACGAATAGTTCTGGCGCCTCCATTGAAGAACAGTATTTATATATTTCAACTCCAAGTGTAACCACCGTTCATATAAAAATTATTGAATTGGGAGGCACCACCATTTTGGGAACCGTTAAACGAAATGAGCCTTTTGAATACTTTATAGGTAGTGGATCCAATACGCAGTTGAATTTAAATAGCAATTCAATATGTTCAATTGTTTCAAATAAAGGATATATAATTGAAGCTGAAGAAGATGTAATTTATGTTACCGCGCGCGTTAATGCTGGTAATGGAAATCAAGCGGGAGAACTGGTTTCAAAAGGAATTGCTTCTCTTGGAAAGCGATTCAGAATTGGTGGTTTTCTAAATACTTTAAATCCGAATTACAGTGATAATCATCTGACCTTTATTTCCGTTTTAGCGACAGAAAACAACACAACTGTTCAATTCTCCGATATTCATGCAGGTGCTGTGCTTATAAATGATGTAGGTGCTTCAAATACTCCTGCGCCAGTAGTTTTAAATCGAGGGCAAAGTTATGTGATTGGTGTTCAAGGACCAACAAGTGCTAATAAAGAGGCGCTAATTGGTTCCTTGGTTACTTCGGACAAACCGATTGTGGTTAATTGTGGTTCATTTGCAGGAACTAATGGTGAAATGGGAAATCAAGATACGGGTTTTGACCAAATTGTTTCTGCCGAACGAACTGGGACCGAATATATTTTCATAAAAAGTACAGGAACAAACAATGTAGAACGTGTTTTATTAATTGCCGACGAAGACAATACCGACTTTTACATAAATGGAAATACCACTGGAACACCAAATTTTAGTTTGAATGCGGGTCAATATATTGCCATGACAGGAACCTATTATAATGCCAATGGAAATTTATATGTAAAAACCAATAAAAATGTTTTCGCTTATCAAAGTGTTGGTGATAATGTTTTACCAAGTCAGGCCAATCAAGAAATGTTTTTTGTACCGCCATTAAATTGTAAAACCCCAAAAATTATAGATAATATTCCGTTTTTGGATAAAATTGGTCCGAAAACTTTTGTTGGAAGAGTTACAATTGTAACCCAAACGGGTTCGCCGTTAAATTTTCTTGTAAACGAAACACCTTATTCACTAGCGGCTTTAACCGCTTTATCTGGGATTAGCGTTACCGGACCGACTTCGGTAGTTGGGAATACAAATTATGAAACCTATACCATAAATGGACTTTCGGGCAATGTTTCTGTTTATTCGAGTGGCCAATTGTATCTGGCTTCCTATGGTTCTAATGGCGCAGCCACTTTTGGTGGTTTTTATTCTGGTTTTACCTTTAATCCCGAAATTACTTTCAATAAAATAAACGTTTCTCAGTCCAATTGTATTCCGAATGTAAACCTTACTTTAAATACCATTAGCGGATTTGATACGTTTCAATGGTATTTTAATGGCGGGGCTATTCCAGCTCCTGGCGGAACCTCAAATTCCTATTTACCTTTGCAACCGGGGTATTATTATTTATCGGCCTCTTTATCGGCTTGTGGCGCCACTGATTTTTTAAATTCGGTTGTTATTCCGGTTAGCGATTGTCCATTAAATACTGATAATGATCTTGCCAATGACAATCTTGATATTGATTTAGACAATGATGGTTTGTCCAATTGTTCGGAATCGTATGGGGATTTACCCATAAATACTTCAAATACTTCAGGCGGAACAATTGCTATTGGAAATTATTCGAATTCGTTTACAGGAACAATTACTACTACAGGAACAACGGCGCCTGCGGCAAACCCATTCGTTGGAAACGCTAATGGAAGTTTTGTTTCGGCAGTTCCTATGGAAAAAGGAAGTTCGGTTACTTATCAAATGAATTTTGCGCAGCCTGTTTCTTTAAGTTTGGAATATGTTACAATAGCAAATCCATCCGATTTAATCAATTCGGATGCCGAATTTGTTGTAAAATGTCCCATAAACAAAACCATTACGCTTTTAAATCCAGACGATCAATTAGTTATTGACACCAATTATGATGGAATATTTGAAACTGGTGTGACCCAATTCTCGTCTTTCGAAATACGATTTCGGGTAAATAGTAGTATTCCATTGGTACCAGGAACAGGAACATTTAGTTTTAGAAGTTCGTTGATTGATTCTTTTAGTTTTACTCAAACGAATTTATCGGATAGTGCGGCCAATAAAGCTACTTTTTCAATCCTTGCTACTTGTGTCCCAAAAGACAACGATTTGGACGGAATTTCGGATCAAGTGGACTTTGATTCGGATAATGATGGAATTCCAGATGGTATTGAATTAACAAGTCAAAATTATATCGCGCCTTCTACTATTGATGCCAATAACAACGGAATGGATGATATTTATGAAACCGGAATTATTACTTCTGATTTTGATTTGGACGGAGTTCCTGATTATTATGATTTGGATTCTGATAATGATGGAATAAAAGATAGCGATGAAACTGCCGCAAACGAAGACGGAACTGGACTTTCAAATTATGTAGATTTAGATAGTGACGGCGATGGTTGCTCCGATGTAATTGAAGCAGGTTTTCTGGATGGTGATAATGATTCCTATATAGGAAACGCACCTATCAGTATTGATACTAATGGTTTGGTAACTAGTGGAATTGGATATACAACACCAAACACCTATTACCTCATCGGTGCGCCAATAACCATTTCGTCTCAACCTGTTGATCAAACTACTTGCGAATTTGAAGATGCTTCTTTTACAATTACAACAACTCCAATCGACGGAATACAATGGCAAGTTTCAACCGACGGAATCAATTGGACTAATATTTCAGATAATGCGACCTATTCTGGTGCCATCACAAATACCTTAGAAGTTTTGGGCGTTACCTCGCCTCTAACTTTGAATAAATACCGAGCCGTATTAACAAAAACGGGAAACAGTTGCGGCTTAATTTCAGATGTTGTAATACTAAATACCAATGCGCTTCCTGTTATTGTTCCGGTAATCACGATGAAACAATGTGATAACGATACCGATGGTATTTCGATATTTAATTTAACCCAAAAAAATGATGTCATTTCTCCAATAAATCATTTGACAGACCTGTTTTACTATTACACAACACCGACGGGAGCTGAAACTGCTGATGTTAATGATCAAATTTTGAATCCTATTGCTTATGTTAATCCAACTCAGGTTTGTAGCGTTTGGGTTCGAGTGGTTGATTTAAATGGTTGCGCAAGTGTGTCCCGAATTGATTTAAGCGCCCCAGTTTCTCAGATAAACGCTACAACTTTTCATAAGTATTTCACTGTTTGTGATGATTATATTGATGCTGCAAACGATGATACTGACGGGATTTCAAATTTTAATTTTAGTAGCGTAACCGCTAATATTCAATCCTTTTTTACGGTTCCTTCAACCAGTTATTCGATAAAATATTATCCAAATGAAACCGATGCTTTATCTGAAATAAACGAAATTACAAATACATCAAGTTATAGAAATGTGACACCAGATGAGCAAGAAATCTATGTTCGAATTGATAGTACAATTGACAACGAGTGTTACGGATTAGATCCATTAATTACCTTAACAGTAGAAAAATTACCAGTTGCTACTATTTTGCCGCCTTTTAAAGTTTGTGATGATAACAATGATGGTGTTTTCGCTTTCAATACCGCTGATTTAGAATCCGATTTAATAAATGGCCAAAATGTTGTTGTAACCTATTTTGATAATTCTGGAAACCCGTTGCTTGATATTAATGGCAATCCAATAATCAGTCCATTTCCGGTTGTATTTACATCAACTACTCAAAACATAAAAGCGCGACTTACAAATACAATTACGAATACAAACAATAACATTCCATGTTTTGATGAAATAACTATTTCTTTTGAAGTTTACAATACACCAGAAGCTTTCCCTATTCCATCAACTGCAATTATTACGGTTTGTGATGATCAAGCAAACATTGATGGAACGTTTGATTTTGTAACTACTGGATTTGATGCAGCTATTTTGAACGGACAACCGAATATGGTTGTAAATTATTTTGATGTAAACAACAATCCAATAACGTTATCCAATCCATTTAATACAGGAACTCAAAATATTTTGGCAGTTGTAACAAACAGTTTATATCCAACTTGTAGCGACACAATCATCATTCCGTTTAAAGTATTTCCAACACCAAATTTCAATTTGATTGGAAACGATTTAATTTGTCTAAATCTTGATTCCAATTACACAACACTCAGCGCCGAATTAGTAGATGGATTAACTTTGATTCCATTTACCTATGTTTGGAAAAAAGGTGGGGATATAATTCCAAACGCCAATTTACCATTTATTGATACGAATATCCCAGGCGTTTATAACCTAACTGCAACCAATGAATTTGGCTGTAGCGCGTCACAAACCTTAACCGTGAATTCATCCGAAGCAGCTGTTTTAGCCCCACCAACTGTAGTGGATTTAGGTGATATAAATTCCATAACCGTAAATATTGCCCCTGGAATCGGGGATTATGTTTATAGTATTGTCAATGAAAACGGTCCCTATCAAACCTCTAATTTCTTTGGCGATTTATATCCTGGTATTTACGAAATTTATGTAAAAGATTTGAAATATTGTGGAATTGCTCATCAAAGTGTTGCTGTTGTTGGCGCGCCCCATTTCTTCACACCGAATGGCGATGGAACCAATGATTTTTGGACGGTTTTTGGAGTTAATGCTAATTTCAATTCAAATGCCAAAATCTATATATTTAATCGCTACGGCCAACTTTTGAAAAGTATTCAACCGGATAGTCCAGGTTGGGATGGAACTTTTAATAATCAAGATGTTTCCTCGGATGATTATTGGTATGTTTTGCATTTGGAAGATGGACGAACTTCAAGAGGTCATTTTGCCTTAAAACGCTAATTTTTTTCGAATGAAAAAGCTATTTCTATTAGGGCTGTTTTGCACTGTTTTAAAAGCGCAAGACGTCAAAGTTAGTTCGGGAAGTTTGCAACGATTTTCCAATTTCAAATCGGAATTTGTTTCCGCTCGAAATGTGGATGTTTGGCTGCCTGATGGTTATTCCAATAATGAAAAATATGCCGTTTTATATATGCACGATGGGCAAATGCTTTACGACGCCTCCACAACTTGGAACAAACAAGCTTGGGAAGTTGATGAAGTTTCAGGTCGTTTTTTAAAACAAAAAAATACTCAAAAATTTATCATCGTTGGGATTTGGAATAATCCTGAATTGCGACATCAAGAATATTTTCCAAAAAAGCCTTATGATTTATTGACATTAGAACAAAAGGAAATTATCACTTCCGAATTAGAAAAAAGAGGAAAAACCAAAGAAATGTTCACGCCAATTTCGGATTTGTATTTAAAGTTTATAGTTGCCGAATTAAAACCATTTATTGACAAAACATTTTCGACCCATACCGACCAATCCAATACTTTTATTGCAGGTTCGAGCATGGGTGGTTTGATTTCGCTTTATGCAATTTGTGAATATCCAACGATTTTTGGCGGAGCGGCTTGTTTATCGACGCATTGGACAGGCACTTATTCTACCGAAAATAATCCAATTCCGGGAGCTTTTATTGCTTATTTGAAAGACCATCTTCCAGAACCTCGTAATCATAAAATTTATTTTGATTATGGCGATCAAACTTTGGACGCTTTGTACAAACCTTTACAAGAAAAAGTGGATGTTGTGATGATGGAAAAGGGATTTTCTGAAACCAATTGGAAGACAAATTACTTTCCAGGGAAAGACCATTCGGAGAATTCTTGGCGGGAGCGATTTGAAATTCCGTTAGGGTTTTTATTTAATAAATAGTGGATTAAAACACATAATTCCACAGAATCCTAGCCCTGATGGTAACGGCATCCTTGTGTGGCGGGGTTCGCCATGCAAGATATAGTGGACAGCAGGAAATAGCTCCTTGAAATAAAAAAAGCCATTCTTTCGAATGGCTTTTCAGTATAAATAATCAGAAATTAGATTTTGAATCTTTTTCGGTCTGTTTCTGTCAAATAGATTTTTCTCAAACGAATCGATTTTGGTGTTACCTCAACATATTCATCTTTTTGAATATATTCTAAAGCTTCTTCTAATGAGAAAATGATTGGAGGAATAATCCTTGCTTTTTCATCATTTCCAGATGAACGAACGTTGGATTGTTTTTTCTCTTTGGTTACGTTTACACACATATCATCGCCACGAGAGTTTTCTCCAATTACTTGACCTTCGTAGATTTCGGCATTTGGTTCAACAAAAAACTTACCACGATCTTGCAATTTATCGATAGAATACGGAATTGCTTTTCCTTTTTCCATTGAAATTAATGAACCTTTGTTACGTCCAGAAATTTCTCCTTTGTAAGGTTCGTATCCAATAAAACGGTGTGCCATAATTGCTTCTCCAGCAGTTGCGGTAAGCAATTGGTTACGCAATCCAATAATTCCACGAGATGGAATGTTGAATTTAATTATCATACGTTCCCCTTTTGTTTCCATGCTCAACATTTCACCTTTACGTAAAGTTACAAACTCTACTGCTCTTCCTGAAAGTGTTTCTGGTAAGTCGATGGTTAATTCCTCAATTGGCTCACATTTTTTACCATCAATTTCCTTGATAATTACTTGTGGTTGTCCGATTTGTAATTCATATCCTTCTCTTCTCATGGTTTCAATAAGAACTGACAAGTGAAGAACTCCACGACCAAAAACCATGAATTTATCAGCAGAATCGGTTTCGCCTAATTTCATTGCAAGGTTTTTTTCTAATTCTTTTGTCAACCGTTCTCTAATATGACGGGAAGTTACAAATTTTCCTTCTTTACCGAAGAATGGCGAGTCATTTATAGTAAATAACATACTCATTGTTGGTTCGTCAATAGCAATAGTTTGTAAAGCTTCAGGGGTTTCAAAATCAGCGATAGTATCTCCAATTTCAAATCCTTCTACTCCTACTATGGCGCAAATATCTCCAGCAACTACTTCTTGTACTTTTTTACGACCAAGTCCTTCAAAAGTATGTAGTTCTTTTATTCTTGATTTCATTATAACGCCATCTCTTTTGCATAAAGAAATTGGCATTCCTTCTTTCAAAACACCTCTTTCCAAACGACCGATTGCGATACGACCAGTAAATGCAGAAAAATCTAACGATGTAATTAGCATTTGTGGTGTTCCTTCAGAAACTTTAGGAGCTGGAACATTTTCAATAACCATATCCAATAATGCTTCTACATTATCCGTTATGTTTTCCCAATGGTCAGACATCCAGTTATTTTTTGCTGATCCGTATACAGTTGGAAAATCTAACTGCCACTCTTCAGCACCTAATTCATACATTAAGTCGAAAACTTTTTCGTGAACTTCTTCAGGAGTACAGTTTTCTTTATCTACTTTGTTGATTACAACGCAAGGTTTTAAACCTAAGTCAAGTGCTTTTTGTAATACAAAACGCGTTTGTGGCATTGGTCCTTCAAAAGCATCTACTAATAAACAAACGCCATCAGCCATATTCAATACTCGTTCCACTTCACCTCCAAAATCGGCGTGACCAGGAGTGTCAATAATGTTGATTTTTGTTCCTTTGTAAACTACAGAAACATTTTTTGAAGTAATTGTGATTCCTCTTTCACGTTCTAAGTCGTTGTTGTCAAGGATTAGATCACCTGTGTTTTCGTTGTCACGAAATAACTGACAGTGATACATAATTTTATCAACCAAAGTTGTTTTACCGTGATCGACGTGGGCAATAATTGCAATGTTTCTAATAGATTCCATCTGTGATTTTTAATGGGTGCAAAGGTACACTTTATTTCTTCATAAAAAACTTTAAATAAACATATTGAAACCAGCGTCTATTATATTGGGCTTTATTCCTAAAAAAGATAACAATTATATAATGTAATTTCTTAAAGAAGTTTTGTGAAATTGGGGTAAAAAAAATGCCACACAAAGAGTGTGGCATTTAATTATAAGAGAAATTAACTAATTACAATTTTGCAACGTGTTTCGTTAATTTAGATTTCAAGTTTGAAGCTTTGTTATCGTGAATGATATTTTTCTTAGCTAATTTATCAATCATAGAAATAACAGCCGACAATTTAGAAGTAGCATCCGATTTATCTGTAGCTATACGCAAAGCTTTGATAGCATTACGAGTAGTTTTGTGTTGGTATCTATTTAATACTCTTCTTTTTTCGTTACTTCTGATTCTTTTTAAAGCTGACTTGTGATTTGCCATTTTGTGTTTTTTTTTACTTTTCTAATGTTTTTATTGTAGTCCGTGGGGGAATCGAACCCCCCTTACCAGGATGAAAACCTGGCGTCCTAACCGATAGACGAACGGACCGTGCTTCTCTAACGCGGATGCAAAAATACAACTATTTTTTATTCGTACAATAGCTGATGTATTTTTTTTTGTATTTTTTTAATACGCTTTCGCAAATAACACTCTGCCAACCGATGGCTTTCCAGTGAGAATACAACTTCCCGCTGATTCAACGCGGTCCAATGCGATGCACCGAATAGTCGCTTTGGTCAATTCTTTGATTTTTTCTTCTGTTTCGGCAGTTCCATCCCAATGAGCAGATAAAAAACCTCCTTTTTCTTCTAAAACAGTTTTAAACTCATCAAAATTTGCAACTTCGGTGATATGAGAATTACGATATTCAAGGGCATTATTGAATAAATCGCTTTGTATTTGTTCCAATAAATTACTAATCGTTCTTGCTATTCCATCTTTAGAAATTACTTCTTTGGATAAAGTATCTCTTCTTGCCACTTCAAAAGTTCCGTTTTCTAAATCTTTTGGACCAATAGCAATTCGAATTGGAATTCCTTTTAATTCCCATTCGGCAAATTTAAATCCTGGTTTTTGTGTGGTTCTATTGTCAAATTTTACAGAAATATTTAATTTTTTAAACTGATCTACCAAATCGTTGGCAACCAATGTTATTTTTTCAAATTCTTCATCAGTTCGATAAATTGGCACAATTACAACTTGAATCGGAGCTAAATTTGGCGGCAAAACCAATCCGTTGTCATCGGAATGTGTCATTACTAAAGCGCCCATTAACCGAGTAGAAACTCCCCAAGAAGTTCCCCAAACATATTCTTGTTTTCCTTCGGCGGTAGCAAATTTAACATCAAATGCTTTGGCAAAATTTTGACCTAAAAAGTGTGAGGTTCCTGCTTGCAATGCTTTTCCATCTTGCATTAAGGCTTCAATGCAATACGTTTCATCGGCGCCTGCAAAGCGTTCTGTCTCGGTTTTTAAACCTTTTATTACTGGAATCGCCATAAAATTCTCGGCAAAATCGGCATAAACGTGCATCATTTTTTCAGATTCTTCAATAGCTTCTGCCTTTGTGGCATGAGCGGTATGTCCTTCTTGCCATAAAAATTCGGCTGTTCGAAGAAACAATCGAGTTCGCATTTCCCAACGAACAACATTTGCCCATTGATTAATTAATAAAGGTAAATCTCTGTAGGATTGCACCCAACCTTTATAAGTTGACCAAATAATCGCTTCACTTGTTGGACGAACAATTAATTCTTCTTCCAGTTTCGCATTAGGGTCAACCATTAATTTTCCGGGTTTGTCCGGATCATTTTTTAATCGATAATGAGTAACAATTGCACATTCTTTTGCAAATCCTTCCGCGTTTTTTTCTTCAGCTTCAAACATGCTTTTTGGTACAAACAAAGGAAAATAGGCGTTGCTATGACCCGTTTCTTTGAACTTTCGATCAAGTTCTGCTTGCATTTTTTCCCAAATGGCATATCCATAAGGCTTTATTACCATACAGCCTCTGACGCCTGAATTTTCGGCGAGATCTGCTTTGACAACAAGTTCATTATACCACTTCGAATAATCTTCGGATCGTGTCGTTAAGTTCTTACTCATGATTTATAGTTTGGCACAAAAATTGTTTTTAGATATATTTAACTAAATAGTTAGGCAAAACTAACTATTTTTGTGATGTCCAACAATAAAAATCTACATATATGAAAACTAATTTTTTTTTCTTGACTAAATCAAATTGCTTTTATTCCATTATGGGATTAGTAAGTTTGACTCTTGCTTCATGTGGGTCCTTTAAAAACAGTTCCTATTATGACACTGACGGAATTTATGGCGGTTCTGAAACAAAAAAATCAGAAGTAATTCAACAATCAGAGCCTAATAAATACAAAGATTATTTTAGTTCACTTCAAAATTCGAACGACAATAACCAAGTTTACAACGATGTTGAAGGACAAAACTCTAATTCCGACTCGAACAATACTTCAAATTCTTCTGCTTCCTCAAATTATTCAGGGGAACAAAATAATACCGAACATGTTACGATTAATGTATATGATTCCAATTGGTGTTATGGCGGTTGGAATAATTATTGGTATGCCAATTCTTGGAATTTTGGTTGGGGTTGGAACAATTGGTATGGTCCAAACTACGGTTGGGGCTGGAACAGCTGGTACGGGCCAAATTATGGCTATTACGGTTGGGGCTGGAACAACTATTATAATGGTTATTACGGCAACTATTATGGATATTACCCAAATTATTCCTACAGCCACGGAATTAGAGGTTCGTATGCCAATAATGGAAATGGAAACTATAATAACGGTTATTATTCATCCGGCAGAAGAAACAACACTTATTCTTCTGGAAGAAGAACAGAAACTGCAAATAATGTAAGAAGCAATTCCTATTCCACAAACACGACAAGAAACACAACAAGAAATACGACAAGAGGACAAATCCAAATTGGAAATTCTAATACTCGAAATTATTCCAATACCAATTCGACGCCAGTTCGGGTGTATTCCCCTACTCGCTCCGAAAGTTCAACTCCAAGAAATTATACGCCAACACGAACAGAATCGTCTAGCACTCCAAGAAGTAGCTATTCCGGTTCTAGTTATCCTTCTAGTTCAAGCAGTAGCGGAGGTTCTTATGGTGGCGGAAGAACGTCCGGAGGCGGCGGTGGAAGAAGATAAAACTTGTTTAGAAATAACCTTGTTAATTACTAAATTTAATAACAATGAAAAAATATCTTTTAGGATTATTAATAGGATTATCCATGTCATTCGCACAGGCACAAGACATTAGTGATGCCTTACGTTTTTCGCAAGATAATTTGGTTGGAACTGCTCGTTTTAGAGCTATGGGTGGGGCTTTTGGCGCAGTAGGCGGTGATTTTTCAGCTATAAATGTAAACCCTGCTGGTTCCGCTATTTTCGCGAACAATCAAGTTGGTTTTACTTTATCAACCTACAATTCCAAAAACAAATCGAAGTATTTTGGGGAAAACAACACCGAAAATAGTTTGTCATTGGATTTAAATCAAGCGGGAGGCGTTTTTACTTTTAGAAATGTAGATAATAAAAGCGATTGGAAGAAATTTAGTTTGGCCTTAAATTATGAAAATGCCAATAATTTTGACAATAGTATTTATACTTCTGGGGAAAATCCAACCAATTCAATTAGTAATTATTTTAGCTATTATGCCAATGCCAACGGAGGTGTTTCGTTGACTAATTTGGAACTGCAATCTGGTGAAAGCATCACCAGTCTTTATGATTATTTAGGAGTCAATTATGGCTATGGTGACCAACAAGCTTTTTTGGGATATCAAGCTTTTGTTATAGATCCATCAACAAGTTATGACGAAAATACCAATAGAGAATATACTTCATTAATTCCATCTGGGGGAATTTATTCACAAGGAAACTACTTTGAATCTTCTGGTTATAATGGTAAAATGACTTTCAACTTTGCCGCACAATACAAAGACCAATTGTATTTTGGAATCAATTTGAATTCGCATTTTACCGATTATAAACAAACTACCAGTTTTTACGAAACAAATAACAATTCACTAGACGCCCTACAATTTGACAATGAATTACATACATACGGAAATGGATTTTCATTCCAATTGGGTGTCATTGCAAAACTTTCTAAAGAATTCCGAGTAGGATTATCGCTAGATTCGCCAACTTGGTATCAATTATATGATGAATTAACGCAAGGTTTAAAAAACACAAATAGCTCATTTTCAAATGATGTCAAAGTATATCCAAATGTTATTAATGTTTATGAGCCATATACACTTCAAACGCCAGCTAAAATCACAGGAAGTTTGGCTTATATCTTTGGAAAAAAAGGTTTAGTTAGTATTGATTATGCCATAAAAGATTACAGCAGCACAAAATTTCGTCCGAAAAATGACTTTAGTGGAGTAAATAATTCAATGTCTAATTTATTGACGCAAACAGCCGAATGTAGAATTGGCGCAGAATACCGAATAAAAGAATGGAGTTTGAGAGGTGGTTGTCGTATGGATTTAAGTCCGTATAAAAATAGAGACACGATGGGGAATCTTTCCGTTTTTTCGAGTGGATTTGGATATAATTTTGGAAATACACGATTGGATTTTGCCTATGCTTTGGCAAAAAGAGATTACAAACAACAATTTTTCAGCAAAGGTTTTACAGATAGTGCTTCTGTAAATTCTTCGCTTCATACGATGACCGTTACGTTGCTTTTTGAATTGTAATTGTTTCGTTTTAAAGTTATAAAAACCGCAATGCTTTAATAAGTGTTGCGGTTTTTGTATTTGAAAACAATTGTGATAATTACAATTGCTGCGTGAGCGGGCGAAGCGGCATCCTCTTGTGGCGGTTTAAGCCACAAGAGATATAGCGTAAAACGCGACCCAAAGGGGCACGCCCAAAAATTACAAATCGATAATGAAACTGTGTTTAAAAAAGCGTAATTTTGCGCACTTTCCAAATAGATTGGAGATAATATACTATGAGAACGAAGTCTGTAAAAAAGAATAAAATTAACGTAATTACCCTTGGGTGTTCGAAAAACATTTATGATAGCGAGGTTTTAATGGGGCAATTGCGTGCGAGCGGAAAAGACGTTGCACATGAGGCTCCCGCTGAGGATGAGGGAAATATTATTGTGATAAATACCTGCGGTTTTATTGATAATGCAAAGGCCGAATCGGTGAATATGATTTTGGAATATGCTGATAAAAAAGAACGCGGTTTGGTGGATAAAGTATTTGTAACTGGCTGTTTGTCTGAGCGCTATCGTCCGGATTTAGAGAAAGAAATTCCAAATATTGATCAGTTTTTTGGAACAACCGAATTGCCGGCATTATTGAAGGCTTTGGGGGCTGATTATAAGCACGAATTGTTGGGCGAACGATTGACAACGACGCCAAAAAATTATGCGTATTTGAAAATTGCCGAAGGTTGTGACCGTCCGTGTAGTTTTTGTGCGATTCCGATTATGCGAGGCAAACACGTTTCGCAGACTATCGAAAAATTAGTAAAAGAAGCCGAAGGATTGGCCAAAAATGGCGTTAAAGAATTGATTTTGATCGCCCAAGATTTGACCTATTACGGATTGGATATTTACAAAAAAAGAAATTTAGGCGAATTGCTTGAAGCGCTTATTAAAGTGGAAGGAATTGAGTGGATTCGTTTGCATTATGCTTTTCCAACAGGTTTTCCGATGGATGTTTTGGAAATTATGAAGCGGGAACCAAAAATTTGCAACTATCTTGATATTCCGTTGCAACACATTTCGGATTCAATTTTGAAGTCGATGCGCCGCGGAACTACAAAAGCAAAAACCACCAAATTGTTGCAAGATTTTCGCGCAGCAGTTCCAGGAATGACAATTAGAACCACATTGATTGTTGGTTATCCAGGCGAAACCCAAGAAGATTTTGAAATCATGCGGAATTGGGTTCAGGAAATGAAATTTGAACGTTTGGGTTGTTTTACCTATTCTCACGAAGAAAACACCCATGCTTTTTTACTGGAAGATGATGTTCCTGAAGAAGTGAAACAAGAACGTGTAAATGAAATAATGGAATTACAATCGCAGATTTCTTGGGATTTGAATCAAGAGAAAATTGGGAAAACGTTCCGCTGTATTATTGACCGAAAAGAAGGCGGTTATTTTGTTGGAAGAACCGAATTTGATAGTCCCGATGTGGATAATGAAGTTTTAATAGACGCAACAAAGTTCTACGTTAAAACAGGCGAGTTTGTAATGGTAAAAATAATTGATGCCACCGAATTTGATTTGTATGCGGAGCCGATTGAATAAAATTTACGAATTGTAAATAAAAAAGCCGCGTTTTTAGCGGCTTTTTTTATTGCATATAAACTAGAAATTATTTAGCTTCTAAAGTAAAATTGATTCCTATTTTAATGTTTTCGGCAAATTTTTCTTTAACCAGATTTGGTATTTCAATTTTGTAATCAGCTGCTTTTACGGTAAAATTAGTGGCAGCAACTACTTTTCCTCCGTTTGAAACAAGCGTAATTTTGGTTTTTATTTTCTTGGTGACACCATGAATGGTCAAATCTCCTTCTAAATCATAAGATGTTTTTGTTGCTGATAATTTGGAAGCATCAAAATTGATAATTTTTCCTACGAATTTTGAATTTGGATACACGGAAGATTCCATATAATTTTCATTAAAATGTTCTTCCATCAAGGGCGCTTTGAACTTAAACGATTTGATTAAAACGTTGGTGGCAAAATTCCCAGTTGCTTCATCCAAAATAGCTGACGCGGTATTACTTTTTCCGGCAATTTCTACTAAATCTGGCATGGAAGCATCAAACTTGATTTCGCCAGAACGAGTTAGTAATTTTTGAGAAAAACCAAATGTACTTATAAAAGCAAAAGCGAGAATAAAAAGTGATTTTTTCATTTTCATTTTTATTGTGGACAACCGTCTGTTACCCAATTATTAATCATTGCAATTGTAGCGCTAGGCAATTTGCCACTTGGTGGCATAACATCCCCACATGAATCTTCTATTCTGCAAATTACAGTACCATTTAATGTTGCTTGTTTCACTTGACTATAGGTTTCTAAATTTGGAGATTGATCTCCACCACTATGACAACTCACACATTTAGATTGCATAATAGGAGCAATGTTTGTATTGTATGTAGGATTATCGACAATAACCGAAATGTCTTGTATGGCGCTTGAATCGCAGGAAACAAAAACCAAAACACTCATTAACAATATTAGTATACTTATTTTCTTCATTTTATTTATTTTATTTAAAAAACTCTGTACATATTAAATCCAAAATACAATTCTTGTTTTCCGTCCCACCGACCTGTAGAATTAGTAAACATGGAAACATCATTCATGGTTTGACCATTGGAGAAAACCAATTGGAACACGTGACCGCCAGTTTCGATATCCAAACCAATTGAAAGCGGGTTGTGATAAATAGAATTAGATTCTTCAGGTAAATTCAAACGGGCAGCATATTCTAGATTCAAACTCAATCGTTTTGATAATTTATATCGAGCACCGGCACCTAAAAGTAATAAATCCTTTTGGTCTAAAATCCCATCATATAAATTTTTATGAACGTAAATAGGCGCTGTTTCTAAAGAAAAATTATCATTGAATTTTCTAGAAATCAATAATTGTGTGCTATAGGCTAAACGATGGTTAGATTTCAAACCAGGCAAAGTAGCATCCTTTTTCAATTCGCTATTTATATCCATTGTGTTGTAACCAACAATTGTTACCGGAAAACCATTATCTTCTTGATTCGCCATTTTGTATTTGGCTGCTAATTCATAGATTTTTCCGTGCGTTTGTCTAGATGCTCCTAATGACAGCCAATTGGTTACGCCAAAAATTGCGCCGATTTTCGTGTAAGCTTGATCCAAACCAAAGAAATTTTCTGTTCCGTTGGCCAAATTGCCAAAACGGTGAGAAATCAATATGTACCATTCGCCTTTAACGGGTAATTTTGTAGATTGCATATTACAAATTTGAAGGGCTTTGAAGGCATAAGGTGTAATTTGTTTCTCTTTAGGTTGCCCCGAATCAAGCTGGTTTAACAAATCGTCTTGCGCGTTGGAAAATCCCACTGCAAAAAAGACCATTACGAAGGTCAAAAAATTGGTTACTTTCATTTAGTTTATTTTAATTATATTAATTACTATTTATACAACAAGATTGGTCTAATTTTAATTCCCCCATCAAATCATCAAATCCTACTACGCGACCTTTAACTATGATTTTTTGATCTTTTTGAATAGTCGAATCTGCGACCGATAAACCACAAATAATAGATCCATCCAAAGTAACTTCGGTTGGAGAAACAGCTGTAACCGTTCCAGAAATAGCCACTGCTTTATCCAAATATTTTTTGTTTTGCGGGTTTTGAGCAAACTCTGCCAGAATACTTTGAGAAGTTACCGAGAAAGCGGTTTCTTCGGAAGCCAAATCTCTTGCGCCACCATTAAAAACATAATAAACAGAAGAAAATCCAACTATTGCAATAAGCAATACGGAAGCTCCTATGATTTTCATTTTTTTTGTCATTATTATTCAATTTTATTATTCAAATATACATAAAATAATAGCGAAATCAAGTAGTGACAACCTTAAGATTTTCTTAAATAACAAACTAATAATGAAAACCTATATAACTAAAAACAGCATCAAAAATGTTTTTGATGCTGTTTAATATCTATTTTTGTCTAATAATCGAATCGATTATTAGGACTAGCCAATAAATTAAAATTACTAAAATTAATCAATAACGATTTTTCTTACGACTTTATCAGAATCGCTACTAATTTCTACAAAATAAATTCCTTTTGAAAAATTGGATACATCCAAGGGAATGGATTCTAATTCTAAGTTTGAATCAATCACTTTCAATAGTTTAGCGTTGCTGTCATATATTACAATTTTTGAAATTGAAATTTGATTGCCTTTAGAAATACTAAAAATCCCATTGGACGGATTAGGCGCAATGGTAATGTTATTTATTGAAGAAAACGTTTCTGCATCAAGAATTGGGAATGTTAATGCTGTAGATCCTCGTCCAGATGATGCGTGTTGGGATAAAGTTAAATTTGATCCGTAGGCCCAAATAATATTTAGAGAATCTGCCGCATAAGCAAATGTATAATCGCCTGTTCCTCCAACAAAAGGTCTAGTTGCAACAATTGTTCGTACTGAACCTGCTAAAGAATTACTGGTTACTGTCCAATTATTAGCGGCGTCTGTTGTTGGTGCAGCTTGACCAGTAATTTTTGCGTCAATAAATGAAGTTGTATAGTACACGCAATCTGTTCCATTGGTCATAGCTTGAAAAGCATTAAATCCAATTCCAAACCATCGAGTATCTGGCCCTGTTAATGTTAATGTAACAATCGAACTAGAAAAATCTTTGTCAATTTTGATTGACATTAACGAATTTAAAGTAATAGTTCCTGTTGACTTAGTCTGAGCAAATGAGACGATTACAAACAGTAATAAAGCAAAAGTAAAGTAGTTTTTTTTCATAGTTTTGGTTTTTTATTAATTTAATAATATGATTAGTTCCGTATTCTTATTAAAATTGGCATAATCCAATGCGGCTCGACCTTCGTTGTCAGTTATTTTTTTATCGGCACCCGCTTTCAAAAGGGATTTTACAATATCGTTTTTATTAAAAAAAACAGCATAAATAAGAGCTGTTTTTCCTTGTACATCCTTTAAGTTTAAATCGGCTTTTAAGGAAATTAATTTATCGATTATTACAAGATTACCAGACATAACCGCTGCCATTAAAGCACTTCCCATTCCTGAATTGTAATTAATATCTTCGACTTTGTCTGCCAAAAAAAGGGCAACAGCTTCGTTATTTCTGTAACAAGCTAAAATTAATGGTGAGGATTTGTTTTCACTAATTGAATTGATAGATTGTGGGTTTTTCATATAAACCTCTTGAATTTGATCAAGGGTTCCTTTTCTAGAAATAGAAAAAACATCGAGGTTTTGAGCCTGAGAATTGGCAAAACAAAAAAATAGTAGGATAAATAATCTGATTTTCTGCATTTTGTATGGTATTTATTTTCAAAAATAAAAATAAAAAAATAATTTACCAAAAAAAATAAATTATTTTTTACAAAAGCAATAACCCAAATTCTTTCATTTTTGAAACGGGTTTTGAAAACCAAAATAATTCAAAATCATCAAAGTACAATTCGAAATCCGTTTTCAATTCTTGGAAAGTCATTTGTTTTGCATTTGAAACGGCTAATTTTACTAACATTTCAAACAACCAATCGCCTTCTGATTTATTAAATGAAACTGAAAAATTACCTTTTTTATCAAAAAAAGTGAAATTTACTAATTCCCACGATTGGCCTTTTTTTGACTTTATAGAATAATTTTTTGTTGGACTATTTCCAATCCAAACTACTTTGGCAGATGGTTTTATAGTAAAATTTATTTCTTCAAGAAGCGAATTGCTTATGTAATCATTTTCTATTGTGGTTTTCGGAATTGGAAAGTCAAACCAATCTTGCAAATCATAATCAAAACAAATTCCATGCATGAAATTATAAAGTGACTTTTTTAAACCAAAACTAAATTGATCATGGTCAATCCCGGTAGAATCAATAAAAAGAATGTCGTTATTGGCAAAAGTTCCAATATTTTCTGTTTCCTTTTTAACTCCAAATTTCTCAGGATACATTCCAACAGGACTATGAGCCGTCATCGCAAATTGGTGCCAAAATCCTGATTGTAAAACTCCTATTTCAAACAATTGACGAACCATTTCCAAACTATCAATCGTTTCTTGAACTGTTTGCGTTGGATAACCATACATTAAATAGGCGTGAACCATAATTCCGGATTCGGTGAAATTTCGGGTTACTTTTGCCACTTGTTCTACCGTAACTCCTTTGTCAATTAGTTGTAACAAACGGTCAGAAGCTACTTCTAAACCACCCGAAACCGCAATACATCCGGACATTTTTAGCAAAATGCATAAATCTTGCGTGAAACTTTTTTCAAACCGAATGTTTGTCCACCAAGTAAGTACCAATTTTCTTCGAAGAATTTCCAAAGCCAAGGCTCTCATCAAAGCGGGTGGCGCTGCTTCATCTACGAAATGAAACCCAGTTTGACCCGTTTGTTCGATTAATTCTTCTATTCGATCACACAAAATTGAGGCGGCAATGGGTTCATATACTTTAATATAATCTAAAGAAATATCACAAAAAGTGCATTTTCCCCAATAACAACCATGCGCCATAGTGAGTTTGTTCCAACGGCCATCGCTCCACAAACTGTGCATCGGATTTACAATTTCGATGACAGAAATATAGTTATCCAAAAGCAAATCAGAATAATCGGGCGTTCCTACTTGACTTTGTTTGTAATCGGTTTTTGTAGTATTATTTTTATAAACAACTTCGCCGTTTTCAAGCAAAAAAGTTCGTTTATAGGTTTTATTGTCAGTCAAATTTTCGTTTTCAATTAACAATTGAACAGGTAATTCTCCGTCATCCAGCGTAATGAAATCGAAAAAATCAAATACTCTTTTATCTGAAACGGAACGCAATTCGGTATTTGGAAAACCACCACCCATCGCGATTTTAATGTTGGGATGATTGGATTTAACCCATTGCGCACATCGAAATGCACTATATAAATTACCTGGAAAAGGAACAGAAATTAAGAACGATGAAGGTTGAACGGTTGCTATTTTATCTTTCAAAATTGAAATTAAAATCGAATCAATATAGGTTGGTTTTTGTTGTAACGCTTCGTATAATTCATCAAATGAATTGGCGCTTCTACCCAAACGTTCGGCATAGCGACTAAAACCGAAATTTTCATCGATACATTCAACAATAAAATCAGAAATATCTTCAAGATATAAAGTAGCGAGATGTTTGGCTTTATCCTGTATTCCCATGCTTCCAAAAGCCCATTCCATTTCTTCCAATTGATTGAAACGAGACGCTTCAGGAAGAAAATCTCCTTGACAAATCGAATGCGCTAATGTTGGATTTTTTCCTTGTAAAAATGAAATTACCGAGTCAATTGTTTTAATATATTCGGATTGCAAAGCAAAAATTCGTTGGCTGTTTTCGGATAATTCAGTAACTTCTTTATTGAAATTAGAAGCTTGAAACAGTGTTGCAAAAGAAGCTTTAGAAAATAATTTTAATATCACTTCAATTCCTAAATCGGCCTGCGTGGTAGGAATATGTAACGTATTTAAAAAACCTTTGATATAAGCCGATGCTGGATAAGGCGTATTCAGTTGAGTAAACGGCGGCGTAATAATAAAAACGTTGGTTTTCAAAGGAAACTTTTTTACAAAAATAAGCGCAAAATAGTGAAATATCCACTAATAAAGGAAAAAATCAAAAACTTAACGCAAACAATTGTATCGCTTTTTTTGTAATTTAGCCCAAAATAAAAAAAATGCCTTCAGATTGTATAAGCTATCAAAAATCAGGATATTTCTCTAAATTAATCATCGATTATTTGGACGAAAAAGCCAGTTTACAGCCTTTTTACAATCGGTTTCCAAGGTTAGAAAATTTTGAAGCACAAATTTTAGAAAAACAAAAAAACTACAATCATTCCAATAGAAAAACATTAGTTTCCCAATTAGAATTACAATATAAAGGCCTAAAAACTTCAAGTCTTACGGAAAAAAACATCGCAAATTTAGCCTTGGAAAACACTTTTACCATCACAACCGGTCATCAATTAAATTTATTTACTGGACCGCTATATTTTTTATACAAAATCATTTCCACCATTAATTTAACCAAGGAATTACAGGCAAAATATCCTTCTTATAATTTTGTTCCGATTTATTGGATGGCGACAGAAGACCACGATTTTGAAGAAATCAATTATTTCAATTTCAAAGGGAAAAAAATTCGCTGGAACCAAGAAACAAAAGGAGCCGTTGGAAAAATAGCCACAACCGAATTACAGAAAATTTTTAGTGTTTTTGCAAATGAATTGGATACTGGAAAAAATGCGATTTCATTAGAAAAACTATTTAAAGAAGCCTATTTAAATCATACTAATTTAACCCAAGCCACAAGGTTTTTGGCCAATGAATTGTTTGGTGATTCTGGTTTGGTAATTCTTGACGCCGATGTTTCGGAATTAAAAAAAACGTTTATTCCATATGCAAAATCTGAATTATTAGAACAAATTAGTTTTGCCGAAGTCTCAAAAACAAACGAAAAACTTTCAGGATATGATATTCAAGTGAAACCTCGAGAAATTAATTTGTTTTATTTGGACACCAATTTGAGAGATCGAATTATTTTTGAGGATTCTAAATACAAAATAAATAACACTGACATTTCCTTTTCGGAAGCCAAAATTTTGATTGAATTAGAAAATCATCCCGAAAAATTTAGTCCAAATGTGATTTTGCGCCCATTATATCAAGAAGTGATTTTACCCAATTTATGTTATATTGGTGGTGGCGGCGAAATTGCTTATTGGCTCGAATTAAAGTCTTATTTCGAGAAAGTTGCTATTACATTTCCAATGCTTTTGGTTCGGAATTCGGTGCTTTTGGTTACCGAAAAACAGGTTGCGAAAGTCGATAAATTGAAACTTTCGTGGCACGATTTATTCTTAAAACAATCCGATTTACGAAATAAAAAAGCGAACGAATTTTCAGCTTTTCCAATAAATTTTAGTTCCCAAAAGAGCAATCTACAATTGCAATTTAATACACTTTTGGAACTTGCAAAACAAACCGCCCCTTCCTTTCTAGGAGCCGTAAAAGCGCAAGAATCGAAACAAATAAAAGGATTAGAAAACCTCGAAAAACGATTATTAAAAGCCCAAAAACAAAAATACGCTTCCGAATTGGAACGTATTACGGCTTTACAAAACGAATTATTTCCAAACCAAAGTTTGCAAGAACGACAACTTAATTTCGCAGAATTTTACTTGGAATTTGGCGATGTTTTAATTGAAAAATTATTTAAAGAATTAAAACCTTTGGAACAAGAATTTAAAATTGTAATTCTATAAATACAAACACAATTATAAGTCAGAAATAGTATTTGATTTTCGATATAAAAACATTACTTTTGCACCCAATAAAAAAACAAAAAATGGCAACGAATAGAACATTTACAATGATTAAACCAGATGCTGTCGCCAACGGACACATCGGAAATATTTTAGCGATGATTACAAATGGCGGTTTCAAAATCGTTTCTTTGAAATTGACGCAATTAACTGTGGCTGATGCACAAGCATTTTATGCGGTTCACGCTGCAAGACCTTTCTACGGAGAATTAGTAGAATTCATGT
Source organism: uncultured Bacteroidota bacterium (assembly GCA_903839195.1). GTDB lineage: Bacteria > Bacteroidota > Bacteroidia > Flavobacteriales > Flavobacteriaceae > Flavobacterium. The sequence continues at coordinate 24,987 of CAIMBK010000110.1, forward strand.
CAAGAGGACCAATTGTAGCTGCTATTTTAGAAAAAGAAAATGCAGTTGATGACTTTAGAGTTTTGATTGGCGCTACTAATCCAGCTGATGCAGCCGAAGGAACTATTCGTAAAGCGTATGCAACTTCCATTGGAGAAAATGCGGTTCACGGTTCTGATAGCGATGAAAATGCTGCTATCGAAAGTGCTTTTCACTTTTCAGGAAGAGAGCAGTTTTAGTATATAATTTATATTTATAAAAAATCCCAAAACGATAATCGATTTGGGATTTTTTTTGCCTTATTTTCAGTTATCTCAACACCACTTCTTTCACAATCTCGCGACGAAGTTCTTCATTTATCATTGCCACAATTTTTGACTTTCCATGGCTTAATTCTTCCCGCAAAACCGATGAAGTTAATTCGACATATAAAGTAGTTCCGCGCAAAGTCACGTTTTTAGTATAACTATTCACGCCATTTCCCATCAAGGAAACCCATGCTTCTTTGACGGCAATTTGATCTATTCCGGGTTGCAATTTGTTCACTTGAATAATTTCTTTCAAGACATCGCCAATGGAACTTTCGTTACTAATTCTTTTTGCCATCTTGAAGTAAATTGATTGGTCCTGTTTTTTTATAAGTATATTCCATTTTGGCTGAATTAATCAAGACCATTTTGGCATCATTTATTGATTTTATTTCTTCTTTCCATTTGTTAAAAGGCGTAACGTAAACCAAAAATGTTTGGTCTTTTTCGAATAAAATAGTGACTTTTTCCGATTCATTATTAACTAAAAAACGACCGTTTAGTTGGGGATTTACTTTTTTTCGAAATCCAGAATTGCCTTTTATTTCAAAATAATCATAGGTTTCATTTATCGTATATTTTTTCTCGGTTCCATCAGGAAGATTTACTTTCTCAATTTCCCAATAGCCGTTAATTTTAGCGATATCTTGTTGGCTGATTTTTTGATGACAAGAAGAAAATACAAAAATAAAGACTAAAATTACTGTTTTTTTCATGGTAATGGATTTTTACAAATTTACTTTTTTATCTTTTGAAACTTACATTTATTTGCAAACAAATTATTTATATTAAACTATTTATTATATTTAAAGTCAAAATCGAAATAGTTTTTTATGGCTAAATTAACTGTGCTTTTATTTGGTTTTATATTCATTACAGGATGTACTTCTGGTTCAAATTCTTCGTCATCGGAAGCAAGTAATTATTTTCCTCCAACTGATGGAAGTTCCGTTTGGGAAACCAAATCGATTGCCGATTTGGGCTGGAACCAAGCTGCGGTTCAACCATTGCTCGATTATCTCGAATTAAAAAATACCAAATCTTTCCTGATTCTTGTAAACGGTCGAATTGTCATGGAAAATTATTTCAACGGACATACAGCAACCTCTTTATGGAAATGGAATAGCGCAGGCAAAACTTTAACAGCAACTGTAACTGGAATTGCCGAACAAGAAGGATTTATAAATACCAATAACAAAGTTTCTCAATATCTTGGAACGGGTTGGACAAGCGCTCCGTTGTCAAAAGAAAATCTGATTACTTGCAAACATTTATTATCGATGTCGTCAGGATTAGATGATACATTAGGAGATGAAGTTTCGCCTGCCAATTTGCAATATCTTGCTGATGCTGGAACTCGTTGGGCCTATCATAATGTATATGTAAAAATGCAAGATGTAGTTTCAACGGCTACAAATCAAACTTGGAATACTTATTTTAACACAAAACTGCGAGATAAAATTGGCATGAGTTCGACTGGGTTTTGGTATAATGGAACTGGTGCAAATTTAGGTTTACGAATTTATTTCAGTAATTCTAGAAGCATGGCTAGATTTGGATTATTAACATTAAATAACGGAAATTGGAATGGCACACAAGTTATTAATTCTGCCTTTTTGAATCAAGCTACAACTACGTCACAGAATATCAATTTATCGTATGGCTATTTGTGGTGGCTTAACGGCAAATCGAGTTATCGATTACCTCAAACGCAATTGCAATTTGCAGGAAGTTTAATAGCTTCCGGATCAAATGATATGTATATGGCTTTAGGCAAAGACGATCAAAAAATCTATGTGGTTCCAAGCAAAAAAATGGTGGTTATTCGAATGGGAGATGCAGCAGATTCGGAGAATTTAGCCCTTTCAAATTTTGACGAAGTACTTTGGGGAAAAATAAACGCGTTGTATTTGTAATTACTTTTTTGCAATTCTACTATACAATCCGAGTAGAAAGAAAATAAGTCCAATTGCCAATGAAATTCCATATAAAAAAGGATTTTTTTCTCTAATAATATTGGCCAAAACAAAAGCCAAAATACTAATTAGATATAAATAAATGGGCTGAATATTTTTCAAAAAAGGAAAATTCATAAGCTATTATTTAAAGAAACTATCTACAAATTCATATTTATTAAAGACTTGTAAATCCTCGATAGTTTCACCAATTCCGATGTATTTTACAGGAATTTGAAACTGATCAGAAATTCCAATAACAACGCCGCCTTTTGCGGTTCCGTCTAATTTTGTAACGGCAAGTGAGGTTACTTCTGTAGCGGCAGTAAATTGTTTGGCTTGTTCGAATGCGTTTTGTCCCGTTGAACCGTCTAAAACCAATAATACGTCGTGTGGCGCATCGGTAACTACTTTTTGCATCACGCGTTTTACTTTGGTTAATTCGGCCATTAAATTGACTTTATTATGCAAACGACCAGCGGTATCAATAATTACGATATCGGCATCTTGAGCCACTGCGGATTGAAGCGTGTCAAAAGCAACTGATGCGGGATCGCTTCCCATATTTTGTCTAACAATTGGAACTCCTACCCGATCGGCCCAAACTTGTAATTGGTCGATTGCGGCTGCTCGAAAAGTATCGGCGGCTCCTAATACCACTTTGTAACCTGCTTTTTTAAATTGATAGGCTAATTTTCCGATGGTCGTTGTTTTTCCAACGCCATTAACGCCTACAACCATTAGAACGTAGGGTTTTGATGTGATTGGAATAACAAATTCGGTTTCTTCGCCTCGATTGGTTTCGGAAAGCAAGCTGGCAATTTCTTCTCTTAGAATGGAATTAAGTTCCTCTGTTCCGAGGTATTTGTCTTCGGATACGCGTTTTTCAATACGGGAGATGATTTTTAGGGTGGTGTTTACACCAACGTCGGAAGAAACGAGGATTTCTTCAAGATTGTCTAAAACCTCATCATCCACTTTGGATTTTCCAGCAACGGCTTTGGTGAGTTTGGAGAAAAAAGAAGTTTTTGATTTCTCTAAACTTTTGTCCAAGGTTTGTTTATCCTGTTCGTTTAGAATGGGTTCTTTTTTATCGGAAGAGAATATTTTTTTGAAAAAACTCATGGTTTTTGTTTTTGCTATTTTGGAATTTGATAAAGGCAGCAAACGTCTTTTTTAGCCCCGATTGTAGTGAAAATCCTATGCTTTTGGGCATAGATTGTAACGGAAAGCGGGTGGGAATTTGATAAAAATACCAAACGTTTTGCTTCGATAAAAAAATTATAGGACAAATATAAAAATAAAAA
>CAIMBK010000111.1 GCA_903839195.1 uncultured Bacteroidota bacterium
CCCAAAATCATCTATGGCGAGGTAGCTCAGGTGGTTAGAGCGTCGGATTCATAACCCGAAGGTCTCGGGTTCAACTCCCGATCTCGCTACTAAAGGGATAAGTCATTTTCAAGATGATTTATCCCTTTTTTCATTATAATCTTTTCAAATAGACAAAACATTCTAAATAAGACAGAAAGGAAATCTGATCCCCACTACCAGACCTGTAATTGCACCTTGCTGGGTTTAGGTACAAAAAAAAATCCCCTTGGCTACAGATTTGAATGAACTAAACAATTTGTAATTATTTATGTTTGTATTATTAATTCAGTTTTACTAAAATTATTTATGAAAAACGTATTTCTATTCTCATTTCTGATGTTTTTTTCTGTTTTTTCTTTTGCTCAATTAGGCAAAGGAAAAGTGGTTGATACTTATGGTAAACCAATATCGGATGTTTCAATTATAGTTGTCAACGGCAAACAAAGCGCCAGTTCAGCTTTGGATGGCACTTTTATCATTAAAGCATTAGAAGGAGAAAAGTTGCAGTTTTCGAAACCTAATTTTGAATCGCTTACAATCAAAGCTTCTACTTCAATGATGGTTACTTTAGAGCCCAAAAAAATAACCCAATTAGACGAAGTGGTTGTAGTTGGGTATGGAACTAAAAAAGCGGGCTCGATTACTGGCTCTGTTGCTCAAATAAAATCGGCTGATATATTAAGAACTCCCTCTCAATCTGCCATTCAGGCTATCCAAGGAAAAGCCGCAGGGGTTAATATTGTCACTAACGACGAACCTGGCGCCAATCCTTCCATAAGAATTAGAGGATTAGGTACAATTTTAGGTGGTAGGGATCCTTTGTATGTTATTGATGGAGTTGAATCGTATAGTCTAAATAATTTAAGTCCAAGTGAAATAGCTACTTTAGATATTCTTAAAGATGCTTCTTCTTTAGCTATTTATGGTCAAAAAGGATCTAATGGTGTTGTTGTGGTAACTACCAAAAAAGGTAAAAAAGGAGATATAAAGGTAACCTACGATTCTTATTATGGTCAAAAATATATTCAAAGAAAAGTCAGAATGTCTGATTCCTATCGTTTTGTTTATTACAATAATGTTGCTTTAGGGTCGACTTCCTATTTTAATTTTGACCAGCCTTATAACACCAATTGGCTTGACGAAATCACTTCAACAGGCGAAACTAGTAGTAATGCATTTTCTATTTCTGGCGCTTCAGAAAATGCTAATTATTACCTTGGTGCTACTAATTATAAAGAAAAAGGAATCCTGAACGGAACTCAATTTGAAAGAACAAATATAAGTTCAAGAAACGAGTTTCGGGCCTTGGATAATAAATTGAAAATTACGCAATCCATTAATATTGCAATAGTAAAAAACACACCAAAACCTTTATCAGCGTTTACAAATGCATACAAACAAGCGCCAATTATGCCTGTTAAGTATGATAATGGTCGTTGGGCAGTTCCTTTATTAAATCCTTCTGGAGTGAATGACATTCAAGGAATTCGTTATAATAACGTTGCCAATCCTGCTGCACAACTTTTTTATTCTGAGGAAAATAACAAAAATCTTACTTTATTTGGATCTGTTGGTGCTGAATATAAAATATCTGATTCTTTTAAGATTAACTCTAATTTTGGGTCAACTTTTGACTGGTCGAAGGGTTATTCTTTTACAGCAAGTAGAGAAATTTGGTTATCGCAAAATCCAACACAAAATGCAGAAAATTATTCTGCGAGTAATCCGATTAATACATTAAATCAACGCCGAGGAAGTTCTTATGTTTGGAATTGGGATAATTATTTTACTTATACAAAATCATTTAAAAATCATGATTTTACTTTTGTTGGTGGAACATCCAGATCAACAATAAATAATGGTGAATATCTTTCAGGAACGCGATGGAATGTCCCAGAACAATCTAATTATTGGTCATTGAATTTTTCAACATATAATTCACCAACTTCCCCTAATTCGATTATTAGTAATTTTCAATCTACACCAATTGTATCCATTGCTTATTTTGGTCGTTTGGAATATGATTACAATTCAAAATACTTATTCTCAGCCTCTTTAAGAAGAGAAGGAATTAGTTCTTTTACGTCAAGTAAAAGATGGGGAATGTTTCCAGCGGTTTCGGCAGGTTGGATTCTTACCAAAGAAAGTTTTTTAGAAAAATATCAATTTATTAATTACCTTAAACTTAGAGCAGGTTATGGTCAAGTTGGAAATGGAAATGGAAATGCACTTAATAGTATTGGTTTTGCTCCAGGTTATAATTACCCGTTTGGGGCTAGTCAAACTATTTTTGCAGGATCAAATATTCCACATCCAGTAGATCCAAATTTAACATGGGAGACGATGAAAGAATTTGATTTTGGATTTGATTTTACTCTATATAAAAACAAAATTTCCGGTACCTTTGATATTTATGATCGTAAATCCGATAACGTAATTCTTCCTGTTAAGTTGCCTTCTGTGCTCTCTCCAGACCCAGTCAATTTAAATACAGGATTAGTTTCTAACAAAGGGTTTGAACTTTCATTAAAATGGAATGACGTCATTAATGATAATTTCAATTATTGGGTTGGAGCTAATTTCTCTCACAATAAAAATACTTTGTCCAAAGTCTATAATTCCTTTTTTACCAATTTAACGGGCGGCGATTTAGCAAACGGTCAATGGACCAAACAAGTTAAAGAAGGTGAATCTTTGGGTAGTTTTTATGTTTATCAAGTTACCGGCTTGAATCCAGACGGTGGTTTTACCTATAGTACCGAACGTGTAAATGCAGGTTCCTATTTGCCAACCTATACCTACGGAATCAATTTTGGAGCTAATTATCGTAAATTTGATTTTTCTGTCGATACTTATGGTGTTGGTGGAAACAAAGTATATAACGGAAAAAAAGCGCAACGTTTTGGCGGCGAAAATGTGGAATATGCCTCTCTTCAGGACTTTTGGACACCTTCCAATCCAAATGCGACCAATCCAACACCTTTTAATGAAGTGCCAATTGCATCGACCTATTATGTTGAAGACGGATCTTACTTGAGAATTAATAATATTACCATCGGATACACATTACCTAAGTTTTTTAATCAAATAAATAAAGTTAGGGTTTATGCAACAGCTGTAAATCCATTTATATTTACTAAATATTCTGGATATTCTCCAGAAATATCAGGGGGAGATAATGCAAATCCACTAAGAAATGCAGGAATTGAATTGGATGCATATCCAACAAACAAAACATTTTTACTTGGACTAAATGTAATTTTCTAATTCTATAACTATGAAATTCAATCTAAAATATAAAATAGTAAGTCTTCTTGTTTTTACAGTAGTTTTTTCTTCCTGTGAAGACGACTTGAATGTGCTGCCAAACGATCAAATGACTGAAATTGATTTTTTAAATAATCCAGACAACGCAATTCAGCTTGTTAATGGGGTTTATAATAAGCAGTTAGATTGGAATATGTATTCCTTTTCATGGATTGGGATGACAAGTATTACTTCTGATGATGCCGATAAAGGATCAACACTTACAGACACGGGTTCGGACAAACATAAAATGGATAATTTAACATTCGAATCTACTGATATGTCTTTCAATGATGTTTGGAATGGTCGTTATGACGGAATTTATCGTGCCAATAATGCGTTGTTTTATTTGGAACAATTAAACATTGATGCCAATTTAAAAAACAGATTAATTGGTGAAGTAAAATTTCTTAGAGCTTTATTCTATTTTGATTTGGTAAGATGTTTTGGCGGCGTTCCATTAGTTGTTTCAAAAATTGATATCAATGATTCAGAAACGGTAAACAATGTTGTTTTTGTTCGAAAATCGAAAACAGAAACCTATGCGCAAATCGAAACCGATTTAACCGATGCTATTGAAAAACTGCCAATAAAAAATCAATATGTTGGAGACAATATTGGAAGAGCTTCCAAAGGGGCTGCTCAAGCATTATTAGCAAAAGCTTATTTATATCAAGAAAAATGGCAATTGGCTTTTGATATGTCTACCAATGTGATGACTTCTGGTCAATATGATTTATTGCCAAATTATGCCGATGTTTGGAAAGAAATTGGCGAAAACAAATCAGAATCAATTTATGAGGTTCAAGCCACTTTAACCAAAGGATTAGTTGGCTATACCGACGTTCAAGGACCAAGAGGAACGCCGGATTTAGGCTGGGGCTTCAATACACCATCAGTTCAATTAATGAATTCCTACGAGCCTGGTGATGTTAGAAAAAACGCTACCATAATGATGGTTCCTTCGGTTTTATGGGATGGATTTGTTGCGCCTTCTACCTGGAATAATCCAAGATACAATTACAAAGCCTATCAAAGTAGCATTGCCGAATCTTGGGATGGAAATAAAGGCGAAACTGCCAAAAACTTACGAATTTTAAAATATAGTGATATTCTATTAATTCATGCAGAAGCCGCTTTCAAACTTGGAAATACTTCCGAGGCATTAACGCAAGTAAATGTGATTAGAAATAGAGCTTTATTGCCTTCCTTAAATTCGTTAACAATCCAACAATTGTACAACGAAAGACGATGGGAAATGGCAATGGAACACGATCGATGGTTCGATTTAGTTCGAACGGGTCAAGCCAAAGCGGCAATGGAAGCTAATGGAAAAGATTTTGTAATAGGAAAACACGAGTTTTTTCCAATTCCGTCTGATCAAATAATACAAAGCGGGGGTCGCTTAATTCAAAACCCAGGATATTAACAATTAAAAATTAAATTAACCTTAATCATTAACTATTTTATTATGAAAACAAACAAATTTTTTATGACTGCATTGGCTTTAGGCCTTGCTTATGCTTCTTTTACAAGTTGTAGTTCAAGTTCAGATTCACTTCCTCCAATTGGTGGATATAATTCTGCATCAGAAGTAGCCGCTACTTCATTGAAAGCGTATTGGCCGTTAAACGGAGACGGAAAAGAATCAATTTCAAGTACAGCCCCTTCTTCAACTGTTGGAACAACTTGGGGGGAGGCTGGAATCAAAGGACAATCTGCTAAACTAAACCTAGGATATATGAAATATCCTTCAATTAGCGCATTAACTGAAAGCATGACTAGTTTCTCTGTAAGTTCTTGGGTAAAAGTTCAAAATAATGGTGCCGCTGCAACCGTTTTCTTTTCTATGACAAGACCAAACGAATGGGCTGGGAATATTAACTTTATGGCTGAAACAGGATGGAAAGCTGCAACAATTGATTCATTAACTGTAAAAGGTCTAATTGTATCTAACAACGGAATTGGATGGCAAGATTCAAGAAACACTACAAAACTTGACCAAGGAATGATTGATGACAACACCGCAAATCCAACTGCTGTTCAACATGCTGCTTTTGCTAACAAAGTTGGAGGACAGTGGGCTCATGCAGTAATTACTTGGGATGGCGCAACAAGACAGTTCAAAGTGTTTTCAAACGGCGTTAAAATTTCTAACCCAAAATGGGAGCAAAGAGGTACTCCTGATGGCACACTTTTAAGTTTTACCACTCCAACAGCTCCAATTATTGGTGCTTTTGGAAATGTTGATACTACAACTGATACTTGGAATAAAGCCATGACAGGTAATATAGACGAAGTTAGAGTATATAATAAAGCTTTAACTACTGCTGAAATAGGAGCTTTATACGAATTAGAAAAAGCTGGAAGATAATTCCAAACCCAATTATTTTTAAAAACCTAATAGGTTTCTCGCCTATTAGGTTTTTTCTTTACAAACATATTGCCTAAATATTTAAACCTTTTTTATGAAAATTCTAATCCGATCTCTAGTTATTATCCAGTTTTTTCTTGTTTCGTGCTCTTGTTCAAATCAATCAAATAGCCCGAAACCAGATGAAGTTGTAGTTCTAACCGATGATCAATTATTAGACTTAGCTCAAAAAGATGCGTTAAAATATTTTTGGGATTATGCCGAAACCAATTCAAAATTAGCAAGAGAAAGATACCATCAAGATGAAACTTATGTGGATGCAAATCTAGTTACTACAGGTGGCTCAGGATTTGGATTAATGACAATTCTTGTTGGTGTTCAACGTGGTTTTGTTAATAGAGACGAAGCGGTAACGCGATTAACAACTGCATTAACCTTTTTGCAAAATGCCGACCGATTTCATGGAGCATGGAGCCATTGGATTAATGGTTCAACTGGACATGTTGTGCCTTTTGGAACAGTAGATAACGGTGGCGATATTGTAGAAACTTCTTTTCTTTGCCAAGGATTAATTTGTGTTCGAGAATATTTCAAAAATGGAAATCCTGCCGAACAAGCTTTGGCCCAAAAAGCAGATGATTTATGGAAAGGCGTGGAATGGAGTTGGTATACAAAAGGTCAAAATGCCATGTATTGGCATTGGTCCCCTACTTATGGCTGGCAAATTAATTTTAAATTAGAGGGGTATAACGAATGTCTAATTACTTATGTAATGGCAGCTTCATCACCAACAAATCCAATTCCAACAGCGGCTTATACTCAAGGTTGGGCTAGAAATGGGGGGATTCTAAATTCGAGCGTAAGATACGAATTGCCAGTTATTTTCAATTATAATGGTAACACAGGAAATGTTGGCCCAATGTTTTGGTCGCATTATTCCTATTTAGGATTGGATCCAAGGGGACTTACGGATCAGTATGCTAATTATTGGACTTTGACCCAAAATCATGCAAAAATCATGAATAAATATTGTATTTCAAATCCAGCTGGATGGGTAGGATATGGCGAAAACTGCTGGGGATTAACCGCTAGTTATTCTAGAGAAAGCAACGGAACCGTTGGCTACACCGACCATAAAATAGGAAACGATCGTGGAGTTATATCTCCAACTGCAGCTTTATCTTCATTCCCATATACACCAACAGAATCTATGAAAGCATTACGATTTTTTTACGAAGATGCAGATTGGAAAACTAAATTAATTGGCGTTGCAGGTCCTTTTGATGCTTTCTCGCCACATTATAACTGGGTAACAAAACGATATTTAGCAATCGATCAAGGTACAATCGCTCCGATGATCGAAAATTATAGAACGGGATTTCTTTGGAACTTGTTTATGCAAGCACCAGAAATTAGAACGGGGCTTCAAAATTTAGGTTTTACGTCAACCCAACACGGATTTTAATTAGGGCATTTGAAGATTATTAGTATGAAAATTTTAAATTTACTCTTTATAATATTGGTTTCATTTTCTAGCTTTGGACAAAAAGTAAAGAAAGAAACAATTATCAAAATAAAACCAAAAGCAGAATTTGTTGCCGAATTGATGTCCAAAATGACTGTTGATGAAAAAATATACCAATTGGTTCAATTTACTTCTGATGGAACAACTACCGGACCAATCTCAGGCGATAATTTCATCACACGAATCCAACAAGGAAAAGTGGGGTCAATCCTAAATGCAACAGGCGCAAAAGAAACTCGTGAAATACAACGAATTAATTTAGCGAATTCCAGATTAAAAATTCCGTTGCTTTTTGGACATGATGTCATCCATGGTTACAAAACAATATTTCCTATAAACCTTGGAATGGCCGCAACTTTTGATCCAAAATCAGTAGAATTGGCTGCCAGAATTGCCGCAACAGAAGCTTCCTCAGGTGGTGTTCATTGGACTTTTGCGCCAATGGTTGATATTGCGCGCGATCCAAGATGGGGCCGGATTTCTGAAGGTTCTGGCGAAGATAATTATTTGGGAACTCAAATGGCTATTGCCAATGTTAAGGGTTTTCAAGGCGATGATTTGTCTAAAAATAATACCATTTTAGCTTGCGCCAAACATTTTGCAGCCTATGGCGCTGCCGAAGCCGGTCGCGATTATAATACGGTTGATATGTCCGAACGCGTATTGCGTGACACCTATTTACCATCGTTTAAAGCAATGGTCGATGCCGGTGTAAAAACATTTATGACATCCTTCAACGAAATTTCTGGGGTTCCTTCCACGGCAAATTCTTTTTTACTTCGTGATATTTTAAAAGAAGAATGGAAATTTGATGGTTTTGTTGTTTCCGATTATACGGGAATAAATGAAATGATTGCACACGGTTTTGCCAAAGACGATCAAGATGCCGCTCAATTAGCTATAAATGCTGGTTTGGATATGGATATGGTTGGGGCAACTTATATGAATACACTCAAAAAATCCTATGAAGAAGGAAAAGTTACTATCGATATAATTAATGATGCTTGCAAACGTGTTTTGGATGCCAAATACGACCTAGGTTTATTCGAGGACCCTTATCGTTATTCGGATGAAAAACGAGAAAAAGAAACCATCTACAAACCCGAATTTTTAGAAGCTGCTTTGGCCGTTGCTAATAATTCATTGGTTTTACTAAAAAATAATAATGCGCTTTTACCATTAAATAAAAATCAAAAAATTGCTTTCGTTGGCCCTTTGGTTTCTGATGATAAAAACATAATCGGTTCTTGGGCAGCTTTAGGCGACAGAAATGGCTTTGCCACAAGCGTAAAAGAAGGCGTTCTGAAACTATTAGGAAACACGCAAAATGTTACGTTTGATGACGGTGTTGAAATCCAAAGCACGAATAAAACCATGATGCAAAAAGCAATCGAAAACGCTTCCAAAGCGGATGTCATTGTTGCCGTTATGGGCGAAAGCGAAAACATGTCGGGCGAAGCTGGTTCTAAAACAAATATTGATTTGCCGGGACTTCAAAAAGAATTTTTGGCCGAACTCAAAAAAATCGGAAAACCAATTGTTTTAGTTCTAATGAACGGAAGACCGCTCACCATTTCTTGGGAAAATGACAACATGGATGCCATTCTCGAAGCCTGGTGGCCTGGAACTCGTGGTGGTGACGCAATCGCACAAACGCTTTTTGGCGTGAACAATCCAAACGGGAAATTACCAATTACATTTCCTAGAAGCGTGGGTCAAATCCCAATTTATTACAACCACAAAAACACGGGTCGCCCTTATTTAGGAGCAACAGATCCCGAACAAAAATATAAATCCCGATATACTGATTCTGACAATAGCCCTTTGTTTCCATTTGGTTTTGGATTGAGTTATACAAATTTTTCGTATTCTAATCTGACAATTTCTACTAATAAAATTTCTAGAAACGAAACATTAAAAATTTCGGTAAATGTCACCAATTCAGGAAATTATGATGGCGCCGAAACTGTTCAATTGTATATTAAAGATGTTGTCGGTTCCGTAACAAGACCCGTAAAAGAACTAAAACGTTTTGAAAAAGTAATCATCAAAAAAGGCGAATCCAAAACAATTTCTTTCGAAATAACATCAAATGATTTGAAATTTTACGATAAAAACATGAAATTCACAGCCGAACCTGGTGATTTCGAAATCTTTGTTGGAGGAAATTCAGACACCAATTATAAGGAAACATTTGAACTGATTAATTAAATTTTTGAGTTTGTTATTTTTTTTATTTAAAGTCCTTGAATTCAAACTTAAGGGCTTTATTTTTTTAACTTTTTAATCCATTTACCATGAAAATATTTAGAAGCTTTTTCTCGCTTTATGTTGTTTTTTTTTGGTTTCAATCAACACAATATAGTTTTGCCCAACAAAAAACCTATTGTAATCCGATAAACATTGATTACGGTTATTGCCCCATTCCAGATTTTGTAAAACAAGGAAAACACCGAACCACCGCCGACCCGGTTATTACATTTTTTATGGGCGAATATTATTTATTTTCAACTAATCAATGGGGTTATTGGCACAGCAAAAACATGCTCAATTGGAATTTCATCTCAAGAAAATTCCTCCGTCCAGAACATAAAGTTTTTGACGAATTATGCGCCCCATCTCTTTCATTTGTAAACGATACGCTGCTTGTTGTGGGTTCAACGCAAGGAAAAGAATTCCCTATTTGGATGAGTACCAATCCTTTAAAAGACGATTGGAAAGAACTCGTTCACAAATCAGAAGCGGGTGCCTGGGATCCACAAATTTTTTGGGACAAAGAAAAAGATGAAGTATACGAGTATTATGGTTCTAGTAATTTATACCCAATTTATGGCGTAAAACTCAACAGAAAAACGTTTCAACCGGAAGGCGAACTATTTTCGCTTTTGGCTTTAAATGATGACGAACATGGCTGGGAACGTTTTGGTGAAAACAATGATAATACTTTTTTACAGCCCTTTACAGAAGGGGCTTTTATGACTAAATACAATAATAAATATTATCTACAATATGGAGCGCCTGGAACTGAATTTAGCGGTTATGCCGATGGAGTTTATGTAGGCGAAAATCCTTTAGGGCCATTTAAATATCAATCACACAATCCCTTTTCATATAAACCTGGAGGTTTTGCAAGAGGCGCGGGTCATGGATCCACGTTTCAGGATGCCAATCAAAATTATTGGCACATTTCTACCATTGGAATTTGTACCAAAAATAATTTTGAAAGACGTTTAGGAATTTGGCCTGCTGGATTTGACGCCGAAGGTATTTTGTATTCCAACACGGCTTATGGTGACTATCCCACGTTTTTGCCTTCCGAAAATAAAAATCATTTGAACGCTAATTTTTCGGGCTGGATGTTGCTAAATTATAACAAAACCGTTCAGGTTTCCTCTACATTGGGTGGCTTTCAACCTAATTTCGCAGTTGATGAAGACATAAAAACCTATTGGAGTTCACAATCGGCAAATATGGGCGAATTTTTGATATCGGATTTGGGCGAAAAAAGTACCATTAATGCCATTCAGATCAATTTTGCCGATCAAGATGTTGAATTTATGGGAAAACCTGATAATTCGAAAGGTCATCAATATATTATTTATGCGTCTTTAGATGGTATAAAATGGAACGTCGCGGTAAATAAAAGCAAAAACACACTCGATGTGCCGCACGATTACATTGAACTTGAAATGCCAATCATTGCCCGCTTTTTAAAATTGGAAAACATTCAAATGCCAACAGGAAAGTTTGCAATTAGTGGTTTTCGTGTTTTTGGAAAGGGTAATGGAATCGTTCCAAATATGGTTCAGAATTTTGTAGCGTTGCGTTCAGCACCAAAAATCAAGGGCGAACGACGTAATGTTTGGTTTAAATGGCAACAAGAAGCAAATGCAGATGGATATGTTATTTATTTTGGCAAAGATCCCAACAAGCTTTATGGGTCAATAATGGTGTATCAAAAAAATGAATATTATTTTAATGGTCTCGATAAATCGGAAACTTATTATTTTCAAATTGAGGCATTTAATAGTAACGGGATTGGTCCAAAATCAGAAATTAGAAAATCAGAATAATTTTTTTAGTTATATTTTGACAATGGTTTATAATAGTGTATTATCTGCATCTGATGTAATGACCAACTTCAATGCGCAAAAATCTAGATTTGGCTATTAGATTAAAAACAAAAAAAAACTCCTTAATTTCTTAAGGAGTTTTTTTGTGGGCGATGAGGGGTTCGAACCCCCGACCCCCTCGGTGTAAACGAGGTGCTCTGAACCAGCTGAGCTAATCGCCCTGAATGCGAGTGCAAATATAGACTACTTTTTTATATATACAAACATTATTTGAAAAAAATCATAATATTTCAGCAACCACAAATGTACTTCCCCCAATATAGATAAAGTCATCAACATTCGCAACTTCCTGAGCTTTTCGGTAAGCTGCTGTTACAGAATTAAATACCGAGCCTTTCAAATTATATTTTGCTGCCTTTTGTTGCAATTGAATAACATCTAATCCGCGCGAAATGGCAGGCATACAAAAATAATAGTGCGCTTCTATTGGAAACAAAGGCAATAAATCATCCAAATTTTTATCATTTACAAATCCCAAAACAATATGAAGCGATTCGTATATTTCGTTTTTCACTTGTTGTAACACGATTTCTAATCCATGAGCATTATGCGCCGTATCACAAATTGTTTTCGGAGACGCGCAAATTTCTTGCCACCTTCCCTGAAGTCCCGTATTTTTAATGACGTTCTGAAATCCTTTCTTAATCCTTTCTTTAGTAATAATTACTTCGCCCAATGCATCCAAAACCGTCAAGGTTTGAACCACTGTTTTTTTATTTTTTTCTTGATAATTTCCTAATAATACCGATGGATATGTTGCTGAAATTAAATCGGAAGCAAAGTAAATTTCTGAATTTTTTTCTTTTGCAATCGATGAAAAAAGTGGTTTTGTTTCCGAGGTGTATTCCCCAATTACAACTGGAATTTTGGGTTTAATAATGCCGCCTTTTTCTGCCGCAATTTTAGCAATTGTGTTTCCTAAAAATGCCGTATGATCAATTCCAATATTTGTAATCACAGAAATAATAGGCAAAATAATATTTGTAGCATCCAATCTTCCTCCCAAACCAACTTCGATAATGGCAATATCAATTTTTTCTTTGGCAAAATAATCAAAAGCCAATCCAACAGTCATTTCAAAAAAACTCAAATCAGTATTTTCGAAAAAAGTTTGGTGTTGGTTCACAAATTCACAAACAAAGGCTTCAGAAATTTCTTCGCCATTGATTTTTATGCGTTCTCTGAAATCTTTTAAATGGGGTGAAGTATATAGGCCAACTTTGTATCCCGCCTCTTGTAAAACAGATGCTAGTAGGTGAGAAGTCGACCCTTTTCCATTGGTGCCTGCAACATGAATGCAGCGTAAGTTTTTTTCGGGATTTCCGAGATATTCGCAGAGTTTTAAAGTGTTGGATAAATCTGCTTTATAGGCAGAAGCCCCTTGAAGTTGATACACAGGAAGTCGCCCGAACATCCAATTGACTGTTTCTTGATAGTTCATGGTGTGAAAATTATTTCAACTTGAAACTATAAATTATTTTTCCAACTTGCTTTTCTGGTGCATCAGAATCGGATTGCCATTTAGTATTCATAGCTGCGATTTTTGCTTGATCCAGTAAACATTTTGCTGCATTGGTTGTGCCTCTAACTCCCGGATTTGCGCTAATAACTCGTCCCGATTGATCAACCGCTATTTGAACAACGACAATGCCTTGTTCTTCACATAAATAATTGGGTTGTGGTTTGTTTATTGCTTTTCGGTTTCCTAATTGGTAATTGCCATTTCCGTTTCCAGTGCCACTTCCAGAACCTGTTCCGTAGCCGCTGCCGCTCCCTAATCCTTGTCCAGAACCATTTCCACCGCCACTCCCAGTTCCTGTTCCACCGCCGCCAGTATATCCTGTGGCATTGGTATCGCCATTTGATTTTCCTTTGTTTCCAGCAGTTTTGTCATTTCCATCGCCTGAATTACTTTTTCCGTTTAATAAATTAGACAAAGCATCTGTGGTCGATTTCGATGGTTTTGGAACCGTTTTTACTACTTCTTTTACCACCTCTTTTACAATTGGTTTTTCGATAGTTTTTTTAACTTCGGCAATTGCGGGCGCCTCTTCATTTTCCGAAACTAGAATTTCTTTTTCTACTTTGGTTTCGGCTACTACTTCTTTTGGAGCTGCAGTAACGATTTCCTTCGATTCAAAATTATCACCCGAACCCAAATCACTATTTCCAAAATTAACAGCAATTTCGCCACCGCCGCCACCTCCTTCTAAAACAGGAAGCGCTATTTGGTTGGATGTGGTTAGAAAATAAAGCGCTAAAAAAAGCAGCAAAAATCCAATTGCTGTAATTAAAAACGATTTTTTTTCTTCTTCAGTTTCTAATATTCTCATCGTATAAAAAACTATTTTACAATAACGAATTTAATCAGATTAAATTGTTTTTGCCAGTGTTTCTAATATTTATACTAATTGTTTTAAGGCAATTTCAAAGGCTGTTGCGCTTATGTTTGTTTTTGATGAACTAATGGAATGTGCTTTTTCAATCGCTTTTCGGATGGTTTCCGAGGTGTCTTGAAATATAGATTCGTCCGTCATTTGAACTTTCTTTTCCATAAAATAAGCAAAAACTCGCGCCATTCCACAATTGGAAATAAAGTCGGGAATCAAACTAATTTTTTGATCTACATTTTCCATAATTGGTCCAAAGAAAATAGCGGAATCGGCAAAAGGAACATTCGCTCCACAAGAAATCACTTCCAATCCGGAAGCAATTAATTGATCGATTTGATCTTGTTTGACCAAACGAGAGGCCGCACAAGGCGTGAAAATTTCAGCGCCAATGGACCAAATTTTTGCATTTATTTCGTCAAACGGAATCATAGTGTCAGCTACTAATTTATTTCCATCTTTATTCAAAAACAAAGTTCTTATTTCTTCAAATGTAAAGCCATTTTCATTGATAATTCCACCGTCTCGATCAATAATTCCAACAATTTTAACGCCCATTTCTGCCAAATAAAAAGCAGCGGCAGAACCAACATTTCCAAATCCTTGCACAATGGCTTTTTTTCCTTTTACATCGCCTCCATAAATGGCATAATAATGACGTGCCGCTTCGGCAACGCCATAACCAGTAATCATATCGGCAACAGTATATTTTCTAGAAACATCGGGCGAAAAACGCGGATTTTCAATCACCTTAACAACGCCTTGACGCAATTGCCCAATCCGATTGATTTTGTCGGCTTCAGTAGGTTTGAAATGCCCATTAAAAACACCCTCTTGCGGATGCCAAACCCCACATTCTTCCGTCATTGGAATTACTTCATGAATTTCATCCACATTCAAATCGCCGCCAGTACCATAATAACTTTTCAATAACGGGGAAACGGCTTTATACCAACGTTGTAAAACGCCTTTTTTTCTAGGATCATTCGGGTCAAAATTGATTCCCGATTTTGCGCCACCAATTGCTGGTCCAGAAACCGAAAATTTAACTTCCATCGTTTTTGCCAATGACAAAACTTCATTCATGTCCAAACCTTTTCGCATTCGCGTTCCGCCACCAGCCGCACCGCCACGAAGGGAATTGATTACGGTCCAGCCCTCGGCTTCGGTTTCGCTGTCTTTCCAATTGAAAATGATTTCTGGTTTTTTATTCTCGAATTTCTCTAATAATTCTTTCATTTTTGTCTAATGGTTTTATCCTTTGCAAAGGTACTTTTTTTAGTCGCAATTCGCGCTATTCTTATAAATATATCCTGAACTATGGTCTTTTTGTGCCCCAGTTACGCTACTTAAAACGTTATTTTCGCCCCGAAGTTTTAAAACACCAAGCAATCCGAAAAGCAACGCTTCTTTGAATTCTATAATTTTTTTGGAAGGAATAATAATGGTCATTTCTGGCAAATGAAATCGAATTCGTTCTATCACAAAATCGTTATAAGCGCCACCACCCGTAATTAATAAAGTGCCACTTTTATTTGGCAAAGCCAATCCAATTTGTACCGCAATATGTTCTGAAAAAGTGCGCAATTTATCCTGTGTCGGAATCATATAACTTTCTATTAATGGCAAAATGGTTTCCTTTACAAACTCAAATCCTAATGATTTTGGAAAACTATTTTTATAAAAATCCAAGTTATTTAATTCGATTAATAATGCTGTATTGCAACTTCCTGTTTTTGAAATCTGCCCTTTATCGTCATAATTTAAACCCAATTGATTGGCATAATAATTTAAAACGGTGTTCACAGGCGAAATGTCAAATGCGATTCTTTTTTCTTCAAATTCAAATGAAATATTCGAAAAACCGCCTAAATTTAAGCAATAATCATATTCCGAAAACAAGATTTTATCGCCAATTGGCACCAATGGCGCACCTTGTCCGCCCAAAGCAACATCTTGAACACGAAAATCACAAACAACATTTTGACCACAATACGAAGCGATTTCTGGAAGATTTCCAATTTGTAAAGTAATTCCTTTTTTTGGTTGGTGTAAAATAGTGTGTCCGTGCGAACAAACCGCATCTAGATTTTTTATTTGATATTTTGAAATAAAATCGGTGATAGTATTTCCTAATAATTGGGTGTATTTTTTATTTAATTCGACTAATTCGACTGAAGAAAAAGCAACGGCGTTTTTTAATTTTAAAATCCAATCCTCTGAATAAGAAATGGTTTCGCTTTCTAAAATCTCAAATTTCCATGAATTGTCCTGATTTATAAAAACCAAATGCGCCAAATCGATTCCGTCAAGGGAAGTTCCTGACATGACTCCGATTACATTATAATTTTCTTTTTTCATCGCTCAAAATTACAAATCAAATTGATACAATTCACAATAATAAAGTATCTTTGACTAGTTTTTTTAAACATATCATAACCATTACACTATTTTAATATGGATTTCAATTTAACCGAAGAACATTTGATGATTCAACAAGCCGCAAAAGATTTTGCTCAAAACGAGTTGTTGCCTGGCGTTATTGAAAGAGACGAACATTCTAAATTTCCAACCGATCAGGTCAAAATGATGGCCGATTTGGGTTTTATGGGAATGATGGTGGATCCAAAATATAACGGATCGGGTTTGGACAGTATTTCCTATGTTTTGGCTTTGACCGAAATTGCAAAAGTTGATGCTTCTGCGGCAGTTATTATGTCGGTGAATAATTCTCTTGTTTGTGCCGGTTTGGAAAAATATTGCAACGAAGATCAAAAAATGAAATACCTTGTTCCATTGGCCAAAGGAGAGGTTATTGGCGCCTTTTGCTTGTCGGAACCAGAAGCAGGAAGCGATGCAACTTCTCAAAAAACTACGGCTATTGACAAAGGCGATTATTATTTATTAAATGGAACAAAAAATTGGATAACCAATGGTTCTTCTGCTTCAACTTATATAGTTATTGCTCAAACAGACATAGAAAAAGGTCATAAAGGAATTAATGCTTTTATCGTTGAAAAAGGATGGGCTGGTTTTGAAATTGGACCCAAAGAAAAGAAAATGGGTATTCGCGGAAGTGATACGCATTCGTTAATGTTTACCGATGTAAAAATCCCTAAAGAAAACCGAATTGGCGCTGATGGTTTTGGTTTTAATTTTGCTATGGCGGTATTAAATGGTGGCCGAATCGGAATTGCTTCTCAAGCTTTAGGAATTGCAACTGGCGCTTATGAATTGGCTTTGGACTATTCGCAACAACGAAAAGCATTTGGAAAAGAAATCTTCAAACACCAAGCAATTGCATTCAAATTAGTCGATATGGCAACAAGTATTATGGCCGCCAAGTTGCTTATTTTTAAAGCCGCTTCCGAAAAAGATGAAGGCAAAGACATTTCTCAAAGTGGCGCAATGGCAAAATTGTATGCTTCGCAAGTTGCCATGGACACCACAATTGAGGCCGTTCAAATTCACGGTGGAAATGGTTATGTAGCCGAATATCACGTGGAACGAATGATGCGCGACGCCAAAATTACTCAGATTTACGAAGGAACTTCCGAAATTCAACGAATTGTTATTTCGAGAACATTAGTGTCCTAATTAAAAAAATATAGATATTGTTTCAAAAGTCCGAACTCGCTTCGGACTTTTTTGTATTTTAGCTTTCGAAAATTGAACTATGAAAAAAATAATCGTTACCGGAACCTCAAGAGGAATTGGACATGAACTTGCTTTACAATTAGCAAATGCAGGCCATCAAGTTTTGGCTTTATCCCGATCAATTGCGCCAACTTTATTAGGAAATAAAAACATCACCTGTCTTTCTGTCGATTTGTCGTTAGAAGAAGATTTAATTCAAGTCAAAGAATTCATTTCATCGTCCTGGAAATCAGTTGATGCCATTGTTCATAATGCGGGGATTTTAGTTTTGAAACCATTCTCGGAAACGACGTTAGCAGACTTTGAAATGGTTTATAAAGTAAATGTTTTTGGCGTGGCCAATTTAACTCGGGTTTGTTTGCCATTTTTACAAAAAGGAAGCCATGTTGTAACCATAAGTTCGATGGGAGGAATTCAAGGAAGCATGAAATTCTCAGGACTTTCTGCTTACAGTTCTAGTAAAGGCGCTGTTATTACGTTATCAGAATTATTAGCAGAAGAATACAAAGATCGAGGAATTTCATTTAATGTTTTGGCTTTGGGCGCTGTCCAAACCGAAATGTTAGAAGAAGCATTTCCAGGCTATGAAGCGCCAATTTCAGCTAAAGAAATGGCGGATTATATTTATAATTTTACTTTGACAGGCCATAAATTTTATAACGGAAAAGTGTTGCAAGTTTCTTCATCAACGCCATAAAACGAATTAGGAATGATAAGTTATAAGTTATGAGTGAAAGCATCGTAAAAAACAAAAGTTTTGAATTAGCCGTCCAAGGTGTGAATTTTTATAAGTTATTAATTTCGGAAAAGAAGGAATTTGTTATTAGCAAGCAATTTTTACGTTCCGTAACTTCTGTTGGTGCAAATGTTAGGGAAGCTATTAATGCTCAAAGTAAAGCAGATTTCATTCATAAATTATCAATTTCACAGAAAGAATGTGACGAAACATTGTATTGGTTGGAACTGTTAAATGAAACTAATTATATTTCAGATTTTGAATTTAAACCGCTTCACGAATTAAGTACAGAAGTGTTAAAAATAATTAGAAGTATAATTATTACATCAAAGAAAAACTCATAATTTATAATTCATAATTCATAATTTTCTTGAGCGAAACGCTATTAAAATATATTCCAGAACATTCGGTTCTACCTGTTTTTGAGCTAATCAAAATGAATTCCGTGCATTTAAAAATTGTCAATGAACGACAAACCCGTCATGGCGATTACCGAAAAGGAATAAATGGAAAACACGAAATTACTGTCAATGGAAGCCTTAATAAATATAAATTTTTGATTACTTTGGTTCATGAAATTTCCCATTTGGTGGCCTTTGAAAAATTTGGAAGAAACATAAAACCCCACGGCGACGAATGGAAATATACCTTTCAGCGATTGATGATTCCGTTTATTCGTCCAGAAATTTTCCCGCAAAATTTATTGCCTTTATTAGCGAAACACTTTAAAAATCCGACAGCAAGTAGCGATACCGATGCTAAATTATCGTTAGCTTTAAAACACTTTGACCAACAAAATGATAAAAACTATATCTTTGAAATTCCAAACGGAAGTATTTTTAGGATTTCAAATGGAAAAATTTTTAAAAAAAATGCTTTACGAGTAAAACGATATGAATGCATCGAAATCAGTTCGGGACGAACCTATTTGTTCAATCCAAATGCTGAAGTTGAAGTGCTACCTAATTAGAAAAAAATGAACAAAAATTATTACGCAATTATAATGGCCGGTGGCGTTGGCTCTAGGTTTTGGCCAGTAAGTACGACCGAATTTCCAAAACAGTTTCACGACATGTTGGGTTCTGGAGAAACATTAATTCAGAAAACGTTCAGTCGATTGTCCAATATTATTCCTGCAGAAAATATTTTGATTCTAACCAATGAAAAATACAACGATTTGGTTTTGGAACAACTTCCAACGGTCAATCAAGAACAGGTTTTGTTGGAACCAGCCATGCGAAACACCGCACCTTGCATTTTGTATGCCTCATTGAAAATTAAGAAACAAAATCCAAATGCCGTTATGGTTGTGGCGCCAAGTGATCATTGGATTGAAGATGAAAAGGCTTTTTGCGACAATTTGCAGCAATGTTTTGACTTTTGTGCCGCTGAAAATGCGTTGATGACTCTGGGAATTCAACCGACTTTTCCAAATACTGGTTTTGGATACATAGAATATGATAAATCCGATAGTAATCCAATAAAAAAAGTTAGTCAATTTAGAGAAAAACCCGATTACGAAACCGCTAAATCCTTTTTGGAAAACGGAAATTTTCTTTGGAATGGCGGAATTTTTATTTGGAGCGTTAAAGCAATAATCAATTCCTTCGAAGAGTTTCAACCACAAATGAACGCATTATTTTTAGAAGGTTTTGATAGTTATAATACGAATAAGGAAGCCGATTTTATCAGTCAAAATTATGCCAAATCCGAAAATATTTCTATTGATTATGCTGTATTAGAAAAGGCTGAAAACGTGTTTGTTTTGCCTGCAACTTTCGATTGGAACGACCTTGGAACTTGGGGTTCGTTGCATGAAAAATTAGACAAAGACGAAAATAATAACGCGGTCGTAAACGCAACGGTTTTATTGAATAATTCTTCAAGTAATATTATTAGTACTTCAAAAGAAAAACTTGTAATTATTGATGGTTTGGAAGATTTTATCATTGTCGACAAAGACAATGTTTTGTTGATTTATCCAAAAAGTAAAGAACAAGAAATTAAAGGAATTGTTGCGAAATTAAAGGGATAAAAACCAATTATTTGTAGCTTTTCAAATAGGCTTCTCGCACTTTTTTGAATAAATTAGACGAATAAACAAATTCGACAATGGCTTGATTTTCGGTAATAAAAATTTCTTCTTTGCTGCCTTCCCAAGCTTTTAAACCATTTTTTAGAAAAACAATTTTTTCGCCAATTTCCATCACAGAATTCATATCATGCGAGTTGATAACCGTCGTGATATTGTATTCTTCGGTAATTTCTTTAATCAAATTGTCGATTAATGTGGCTGTATTTGGGTCCAAACCAGAATTTGGTTCGTCACAAAATAGATATTTTGGATTATTTACAATGGCTCGAGCAATCGCAACCCTTTTTTGCATTCCGCCCGAAATTTCCGAAGGTAATTTGTGATGAGCGTCAATAAGATTAACCCTTTTTAAAACAAAATCAACCCGATCTTCAATTTCTGATTTATTTTTTTTAGTAAACATTCGAAGTGGAAAACCTACATTTTCGGCAACGGTCATCGAATCAAAAAGCGCACTTCCTTGAAAAACCATTCCGATTTCGGTGCGTAATTCTCTTTTTTCATCGCTAGATAAATCAGAATAAATTCGGCCATCGAAGGAAATAGTTCCAACTTCTGGCGTGTAAATCCCAAGTAAACATTTTAATAAAACGGTTTTTCCGGAGCCACTTTGTCCAATAATTAGGTTGGTTTTTCCGGTTTCAAAAACGGTTGAAATGCCTTTTAAAACTTTACTTTCTCCGAATGATTTTTCTATGTTAGTTACGGTTATCATTAGGTTAAAAGTAATTGGGTTAAAATATAATTCATCAAAATGATGGTTACTGATGTCCAAACAAATGCGATTGTACTTGCTTTTCCAACTTCCAAGGCGCCGCCTTTCATATAATATCCATGAAAGGAAGGAATCGTTGCTAAAAGTAGGGCGAAAATTAAGGTTTTAATAAAAGCATAACCAATATGAAATGGAATAAAATCGCGTTGCAAACCATCAATAAAGTCGCTGCTATTTCCAAAACCGCCATAAACACTAGCGATATATCCTCCGAGAATACCAATAAACATTGAAATTCCTATTAAAAAAGGATAAAGTAGCGACGCAATTAATTTTGGAAAAACCAAGTAATTTAAAGAATTAACGCCCATAACTTCTAAAGCATCAATTTGTTCGGTAACACGCATGGTTCCAATGCTTGATGTAATAAACGAACCCATTTTTCCTGCCATTACAATGGAAATAAAAGTGGGTGCAAATTCCAAAATTATGGATTCCCGAGTGGCATATCCGATGAGGTATTTTGGGATAAAAGAATTGGTCAAATTTAATGCCGTTTGAATCGCTACAACACCGCCAACAAAGAACGAAATGAAGGCTACAATTCCGAGCGAACCCACAATTAAGTCGTCAATTTCTTTAAGAATTAACTTTTTCATCACCGCCCATTTGGTTGGTTTCTTGAAAATTTCATTCCACATCAAAAAGTATCTTCCAATTTGCGTTAAGTAACGAAGGAGCATCATAGATTATAAATATTAGCGAAATTAGTTATAAGTTGTGAGTTATGAATTAGGAGTTGCCATTTTTTTTGAATAATCGGCTACTAACTTATCGAAACAATTTTTCTTTCATTTTTTGTAGGCGATAGTTTCTGATGAATTCGGCTTGTTTTTCGGAAACCAAAAGCGGTTTTTTGGCGATTTTAGCTTTCCAGAAACCTTGTATATAATCCAAAAACAACAAAGGTTTCTTTTTCATAAATGCCAGTTTTGCAGAAGAAACAGCAGTAATCCAAAAGCCATATCCCAATGAATAAAACGCTTCGCCTTGTTTGAACCGAGCGGTTTTGTTGTAATTCGCACCCGTTGGTTTTAAGTGTTTAACGATTAAAGAAGCGTCAGTAATAACTTTCCATTGGAAATATTTGGCAAGTAATTCGTCCACCGTGTCCCAACCCATTGCGGGTTTTAATCCGCCAATGTCCGTAAAACAGGCTTTTCGATAGGCTTTAAAAGCGCCACGAATGTGATCTTTATCGGTTAGATTTTCTAAAATCCATTCTCCATTTTTTTCGATGTAGGCGAAACCGCCGGCCATTCCAATTGTATCATCCGATTGAAAATGGTTGATTATAGTTTCAAAATAATTTAGAGGCAAAATCAAATCGGCATCAAGTTTGACAATAATATCGTAATCGGCATCAATGGTTTCAAATCCTTTTTGGAAGGCTTGAATAACTTTGCTGCCAGGAAGGTGAATGGCTTCCGAAGTTTTATTAACCAATGAAATAAACGGATATTCTTTGGCGAAATCCGAAACAATTTCAGCAGTTGCATCGGTTGAATTATCATTTACAACTACAATTTTTGATGCCAAAACCGTTTGTGAAACTAAGGATTCAAGGGTTAAACGGATGAATTCATCTTCGTTGTGTGCCGGAATAATAAGGTAATATTTCATAGTTATGATAAAGTCAAGCGCAAATATCCTTATTTTTGTCGGGATAATGAAAATTTCTTTTGATTGAAAAATAGTATTTCGGTTGTTATCGTCACTTTTAATGGAAGTTTTTGGATAGAAAAAAACCTATCGCAACTTCTAAATTCGTCTATTCCAGTCGATATTATTGTTGTTGATAATGCTTCAACCGATGCAACAATCTCGCTAATTGAAAAATTTCCGAGTGTAACTTTAATAAAAAGCAAAGTAAATCTTGGATTTGGAAAGGCCAATAATTTAGGAATTAAACATGCTTTAAATAATGGGGCAGAGGCGGTTTTTTTACTAAATCAAGACACTTGGATTTATGAAAACACCATTAAAATTTTGGCCGAAAACTTGCAAAAAAATCCTGATTTTGGAATTCTAAGTCCCATGCATTTTTCTGTAGACGCACAAACTTTGGATTCCAATTTTGAAATGTATTTTAATAGAAAAACAACCGAAATAAATGATGGAAACATTATCGTTGTTCCGTTTGTTAATGCTGCGGCTTGGCTTGTAAGTAAATCTTGCTTGGATAAAGTTGGTTTTTTTGAACCCGAATTCAGTCATTACGGCGAAGATAGAAATTACTGTGACCGCGTTCGATTTCACGGCTTCCAAATCGGAATTTGTACCGAATCAAAAATCTGTCACGATCGAAAAATAGTTAGACATTTTAAGAAAGATGTTTTACAATCGAAGTACAAAGTTTTAATTGCAATTCTGGATATAAATAATTCCTTTTTCAAAAGTGCTTTACTTGGTTTGAAGGAAGTTTTTGGTTTGCCAAAATATTTTTTCAAGTTTTTTGGACTTAAAAAAGCAGTACTTTTAGGGGCAAATCTTTTGTTTTATTATTTTAAAATAATTGCAAGACAAAAAACTATTCGTACGATCAGAAAAAAGGCAATAGATGGAAATGTCGGAAAATAAAATGAACACTAAACCCTCACATAAACAAGCGTTTTTCTTCACCATAATTAATTATGTTGGAATCTTAATTGGCATTGTTTCAACGCTTTTTATCTATCCAAAAAACAAAGAATTACTTGGAATTTTTCGATATATTGAATCGCTGGCGCAAATTATTTTCCCTGTTTTATTGTTGGGCGCTTCGCAAGCATTGATTAATTTTCACCCTAAATTGGATTTGCATCACAAAAAACAATTATTCAATTACAGTGTTTTTTCAATTGCATTTATCAGTTTAATCGCTTTGGGATTGCTTCTAATTGGTAGTTTTATCCCGTTTCTTAATGGAATGAAATATGTTTATTTTGCATTTCCAATTGCCGTTTTTCTAGCATTTATTGAGCTTTTTAAGAAACAATCCACCATCATTCAGAAAATTTCTATCCCTACTTTTTTAGATAATATTGTCCCGAAAATTGCGCTACCAGTTATTTTTTGTCTCGCATTGTTTGGCCTAATTTCAGTTCAAGAATCACTTGTTTTTTATTGTGTTTTATATGGATTTATATTTTTATTAGCGTTTTTATATGTCCTAAAACATTTTAAACCCAAATGGAATTTTGACTTCAAATCCCTTTTTGAATCGGTTTCCAAACGCGATTATTTGAAATTCAGTTTATTTGCTTTTGCGGGAAGTTTGGGTTCTGTTTTTGCCTTCCGAATCGATGTTATCATGATAAAAAGTTTCTTCAATATGGAAACTTTAGGAACTTTTAGCATTGGTGTTACATTGGCTTCGGCATTGGCGATTCCAGCTACTGGAATTTTTGTTTTGTATGCCCCAATAATATCTAATTATCTAAAAGAGAATAATTTAAAAGAATTAAATACTAAATACAAAGAAGTTTCAAAATTACTTTTCTTTATTGGGGCGCTTTTATACAGTGGTATTTTTCTTGGAATTTCCGATCTATTTTCGATGCTTCCAACGCATGAAAGTTTGATGGCTTCTGTTCCTGTGATTCTTATTTTGGGTTTCAATGTTTTAATCAATATGGGAACGGGTTTCAATGGCGAAATTATTACGTATTCAAAATATTATAAGTTCAATATTATTGCAATCGCGATTCTCGTGGTGTTGAATGTTTCGCTGAATTTGCTGTTTTTGGCCTATTTAAAAATGGGAATTGAATCGGTTGCGGTGGCTTCTTTGATTTCTTTGGTTGGATTTAATTTGGCCAAATTAGTATTTATTTATAAAAAGTTTGAATTACTTCCTTTTGATAAATCCTATTTAAAATTGGTTGTAATAGTTGCGATTTCGCTTTTAACAGCTAATTTTATACCAAAATTCGAATCGGTTTTGGCTAATTTAATATTCAAAATTGGGGTTTGTTTTCTTCTGAATTTATCGATTATTTATAAGCTAAAACTGGTTTATCAATATAATTTTTGGATAGACAAAATCTTGAAAAGGAAATAAAATTAATGTCGATATATAAAAGCATTAATATTCATTCCGGCCCCAACAGAAGCAAAAAGTAAAATATCGCCTTTATTTATTTTGTGATTGTCTATTTTTCCTTGAAGCAATAAATCGTATAATGTAGGCACGGTCGCAACGCTACTATTTCCTAAAAAGTTGATGCTCATTGGCATAATTCCTTCTGGAGCCGTTTTGTCATACAGTTTATAAAAACGATTAATGATCGCTTCATCCATTTTTTCGTTCGCCTGATGAATAAGTATTTTTTTGATATCTTCAATGGCAACGCCACTTTTATCCAAACAATTTTTCATCGCTTGAGGCACATTGCTTAAAGCAAATTCATATATTTTTCGTCCGTGCATTTTAATATACCGAACATCTGGGTCTAAATCATTGTCAAACGATTTTCCAAAAAACAAATAATCGGCTTCGTTATAAGCGTAGGTAGCACTTTCATAGGACAACAATCCCGTTTCATTTTCAGACGCTTCAATAATTGTTGCTCCCGCACCATCAGAATAAATCATGCTATCGCGATCGTGCGCATCAACCACGCGAGAAAGTGTTTCAGCGCCAATTACCAAACATTTTTTTGCCATTCCAGATTTTATAAAAGCATTTGCTTGAAGCACGCCTTCAATCCAACCAGGACAACCAAAAAGAATGTCGTAAGCAACACATTTTGGGTTCTTTATTTGTAATTTATGTTTGACACGAGTTGCCAAACTTGGTAAAATATCCGATTGTATCGCATTTGGTTTTACATCGCCAAAATTATGCGCCAGAATAATATAGTCTATAGTTTCAATATCGATATTGGCATTTTCGATAGCTTTTTGTGCGGCCAAAAACGCTAAATCCGACGAACATTGATTTGGTTCGGCATAGCGACGTTCTTCAATTCCAGTTATTCCTTTGAATTTGCTAATAACAACTTCATTCGGATAGGAAAAAAGTGTTCCATCTTCATTTAGAAAAGTGTGATTGGCAAAATCAGTATTTTTTACTTTAATAGTTGGAATATAGCTTCCAGTTCCCGTAATTTTAATATTCATCACTCAATAGATTAAGGTAATGCTAATTTAATGATAATAAATCTAATATTGGTTTAAAAAGTTTTAACAGCGTTGATATTTGCGAATTAGATTAATTTTTATAGTCTATTTTGACAATAATAAAAAAATCAACTGTTTTGTTGCGCGATTTTTATTTTTAGAATCGTGGCGAGGCTCAATGCTTGGGTTTTTATTTTCTCTGAATTTTCGCCCATAAAATTTTCGTCTACCGCTGCATCAAAATGCTCGAGCCAAATCCGAAACAATTCCGGTGATAAATGTTCTTTTAAATCAACATCCAAATGAATTTGCGTCAAATTATTTGAATAGCCGCCGGTTCCCAAAATTACTTGTGACCAAAACGTAACCAAAATGGGCAAATGTTCTTCTAGTTTTATTTTAACAATGTCTGTAAAAATGTAACTAATCCGATTGTCGGATAATAGTTTTTGGTAGAAATTGGCTACGAGGAGGTATAAATCCTCTTGGGTTTTAATGTCGTTCATTGGGTTTTTATTCATTAAAAAAGTCGAATGGTAAAGTAATACTTATGCCATTCGACTTCTATAATTTTGGTTTATATTAGTTACAAATAGGCCTCAATTGGTGCGCACGAACATACTAAGTTCCGATCTCCATAAGCGTCATCCGTTCTACGAACGGTAGGCCAAAATTTATTTTCTGCTATATAATCTAATGGAAAAGCTGCTTTTTCACGTGTGTAAGGAAAATTCCAAACATCTGTTGTTAGCATTGCCAATGTATGTGGCGCATTTTTCAAAACAGTATCATGATCTTCCAAAGTACTCGCTTCAATTTCTTTTCTAATAGCAATCATAGCTTCACAAAAACGGTCCAATTCTTCCAAATTTTCACTTTCTGTTGGTTCAATCATTAAGGTTCCAGCCACAGGAAATGAAACCGTAGGCGCATGAAACCCATAATCCATCAATCGTTTGGCGATGTCGGTAACTTCAATTCCTTTTTGTTTGAACGGACGACATTCTAAAATCATTTCATGTGCAGCCCGACCCTTTTCGCCAGAATACAACGTATCATAATGTCCGTTTAATTTTTCTTTGATATAATTGGCATTTAGAATGGCATATTTAGTCGCATTGGTAACACCTTCGGCACCTAGCATTGAAATGTAACCATAAGAAATTAAGCAAACTAGCGCCGAACCCCAAGGAGCTGCTGAAATAGCAGTAATTGCGTTTTCACCACCTGTTGGAATAATTGGATTGGAAGGTAAAAAAGGAACTAATTGCGGCGCCACACAAATTGGACCAACTCCTGGACCTCCACCACCGTGAGGGATGGCGAATGTTTTGTGTAAATTCAAATGGCAAACATCTGCCCCAATTGTAGCCGGATTGGTTAATCCTACTTGTGCATTCATATTGGCGCCATCCATATAAACTTGGCCGCCATTGTCGTGGATTAACTGTGTGATTTCTTTAATTGCACTTTCGAAAACGCCGTGTGTTGAAGGATAAGTCACCATCAAACAGGATAAATTGTCTTTATGTAAAATAGCTTTTTCACGTAAATCATCCACGTCAATATTTCCGTTTTCTAGTGTTTTGGTAACTACAACTTGCATTCCTGCCATTGCCGCAGAAGCTGGATTGGTTCCGTGGGCGGATGATGGAATTAATGCAATATTTCTATGAAAATCACCACGCGATTGATGATATGCTCGAATAACCATTAATCCTGCATATTCGCCTTGTGCGCCAGAATTGGGTTGTAAAGTGGTTCCTGCAAAGCCTGTAATTACATTTAATTGTTGTTCTAATTTGGTCAACATTTCTTGATAACCTTGTGCTTGTTCAATGGGAACAAATGGATGAATGTTGTTCCAGTTGGGATTACTTAATGGTAACATTTCGGCAGCAGCGTTCAATTTCATCGTGCAAGAACCCAACGAAATCATCGAATGGTTTAAAGCCAAATCTTTGCGTTCCAACATTTTAATATACCGCATCAAAGCGGTTTCGGAATGGTATTTATTGAAAACATCATGTTCTAAAAAAGAAGAAATTCGGCCCAAATTTTCTGGAAAATGATTCGTGTTTGATAAGGTTTCAATGGAAATTGTCTGAGTTCCATTTGCGGAAGCGAAAACTGCAATTATAGTATTGATATCAGAAATACTTGTAGTTTCATTTAAAGAAATGGAGATGGTATTTGCATCAATATAATAAAAATTAATTTCGTGTTTTTCAGCGATTTCTTTTACTTTATGGGAATTTGCTTTAACAACAATGGTGTCAAAAAAAGCGTTATTTGTAAGTTGAAAACCTAATTTTTCAAGGGCATTAGCCAATGTTACGGTGGACGCATGAACTTTATTGGCAATGTATTTTAGTCCTTTTGGACCATGATATACTGCATACATTCCAGCCATAACTGACAATAAAACTTGCGCCGTACAAATATTGGATGTGGCTTTGTCTCTTTTAATGTGTTGTTCGCGGGTTTGCAACGCCATTCGAAGGGCGCGATTTCCATCGGTATCGATTGTGACGCCAATAATTCTTCCGGGCATGCTTCTTTTAAATTCATCTTTTGTGGCAAAATAGGCTGCGTGTGGTCCGCCATAACCTAACGGAATTCCGAAACGTTGGGTAGTTCCTAAAACAACATCGGCACCCATTTCTCCTGGAGGCGTTAGTTTGGTTAAGCTCAAAATATCGGCTGCAACGGCTACTTTAATTTCGTTGTTTTTTGCTTTTGAAATAAAATCGGCATAATTATAAACTTGTCCAAATTTCCCTGGATATTGAAGGATTGCTCCAAAAAACTCCAACGAAAAATCGAATTCTTCATGATTTCCAATGACCAATTCAACGCCAATTGGCAAGGAACGGGTTTGAAGAACAGAAATGGTTTGTGGAAAAACTTCTTCCGAAACAAAGAATTTATTGGTATTGTTTTTCTTTTGATCTCGTGTTCGAACGTCAAACAATAAAGCCATTGCTTCGGCTGCCGCAGTACTTTCGTCTAAAAGAGAGGCGTTGGCAATTTCCATTCCGGTCAATTCGATAACCATCGTTTGAAAATTCAAAATAGCTTCCAATCGACCCTGAGCAATTTCAGCTTGATAAGGCGTATAAGCCGTGTACCAACCTGGATTTTCAAAAACATTTCGCTGAATAACCGCCGGAACAATCGCTTGGTTATAGCCCAAACCGATATAGGTTTTGAAAACTTTA
Source organism: uncultured Bacteroidota bacterium (assembly GCA_903839195.1). Lineage (GTDB taxonomy): Bacteria > Bacteroidota > Bacteroidia > Flavobacteriales > Flavobacteriaceae > Flavobacterium. The sequence goes on from CAIMBK010000111.1 coordinate 29,337, forward strand.
TTTTTATTGCCTAATTGTTGAATGTGATTAGCAAATTCAAATTCAGTCATCGAAGGGTCCAAATTTAAAGGTACTTTTAGTCGAATATCATCTGGAATGGTTTCTGAAATCAATTGGTCTAAAGAATCGGCGTTAATCGTTTTCAACATGTGTTGTAAGTCGTTTTCTCTCGGGCCAATGTGTCTTAAAGCAAAAGCATCTGTTTTCATATAGGGGAAATAGTGTTGTTTTTTTGAGTGACAAATTTATGGAATACTATCAAAAAAAGTGGGCGATTTTGATTCTATTTTTAGGAATTTTTCAACCAAAAGGCAATCTTATTAACAGTTTGATTAATTTTGTAAAATGAAGATTTTCAAACAATTTCTTGATTCGTATATTAATTCCAGTATTCACATTGCATTATCGTGTTTTGCGTTGGTAAACATCACTAATTTAATGTTGAACATTAAAAATGATATTTCTGTTGCTTGGTTTGCTTTTTTTGGAACAATTGTAGGATATAATTTCGTGAAATTTGATGCTTTGGCTCGTGCCAATAAAAATAAAATGCGAACTCAATTGAAAGCCATTTCTGCATTTAGTTTTGTGTCCTTATTATTAGTGATTTTTTACTTTTTTAAATTACAATATACTACTAAAATTGGTGCTGCTTTTTTCCTGGTTTTGACAATTTTATACACGCTTCCCTTTTTTCCAAATACTAAAAATGCAAGAAATTGGGCAGGGTTAAAAATTTATATAGTTGCTATTTGTTGGGTTGGCGTTACGGTTATTCTGCCAGTTTTAAATTCAGAGATTTCCCTCCAAAACTCCTTTTATATAATTGTATTGCAAAGGTTTTTATTAATTTTTTCTCTAATTCTAATTTTTGAAATTATAGATTTAAAAATGGACGACCCGCATTTGAAAACTGTACCGCAGCAAATTGGGGTTAAAAGCACAAAAATTCTTGGATTTGTTTTATTAATTGTTTTTTGTGGATTAGGTTTTTTCAATATCAATGGCAATATCAATGGCAATTTCAATATCAATTTCAATATCAATGGCAATGTCAATGTTCAATTTATAGAATTGCTGTTGAATTATGTAATTGCTATTGTAATTGCAATTTTTCTATATTTTTCAAATGAAAATCGTTCAAAATATTATACTTCTTTTTGGGTAGAAAGTATTCCGATTTTTTGGTGGATATTACTGGTTTTATTCCAATAAAAAAACCGAAGTTTTCACTTCGGTTTCAAATATTTAAATTAATCCTGCTCGTTTTAATAACGCATCGGGTTTTGGTTCTTGTCCCCGAAAGCGTTTGTACAAAATCATAGGATGTTCGGTACCGCCTTTTGAAAGTACATTTTCTTTAAATTTTGTGGCCACTTCTTTATTGAAAATTCCGTTTTCTTTAAAATAGGCAAATGCATCGGCATCCAAAACCTCGGCCCATTTGTAACTGTAATATCCAGACGAATATCCACCCTGAAATATATGCGAAAATGCTGTGCTCATTGCGTTTTCTTTGACTTCGGTATACAATTGTGTGGCCGAAAATTGTTCGGTTTCAAATGTTTTTATGTTCCCAATTTTGGATGGATTTTGAGCGTGCCAGCCCATATCTAATAATCCAAAACTTAATTGACGCATCGTCGCCATTCCTTCTTGAAAACTTGCACTTTCTTTAATTTTATGAACCAATTCCATCGGAATCATTTTTTCCGTTTGATAATGATAAGCAAACAAAGCCAAAGCTTCGGCTTCATAACACCAATTCTCTAAAATTTGACTCGGTAATTCTACAAAATCCCAATAAACGCTGGTTCCAGACAAACTCGGATAAACCGTATTTGCCAACATTCCGTGAAGCGCGTGTCCAAATTCGTGAAACAACGTTGTTACTTCATTAAAAGTCAACAATGAAGGTTTCGTATCGGTGGGTTTTGTGAAATTACAAACTATTGAAATGTGGGGTCTTTCGTTGGTTTCTTTTTTTACATATTGTGGTTTAAACGAAGTCATCCAAGCGCCATTTCGTTTGCCTTTTCTTGGAAAAAAATCGGCATAAAAAACAGCAACCAATTGATTTTCTTCGTCTTTTACTTCATATGTTTTTACTTCATCATGGTACTTGTCGATGTCAAAAATTTCTTCAAATGTGATTCCGTAAAGTTTTTGAGCCACGGTAAATGCGCCGTCTAAAACTTTTTCGAGTTGAAAATAGGGTTTCAACATTTCATCGTCCAAATGAAATAATTGTTGTTTTAATTTTTCGGAATAATAAGCGCCGTCCCATTTTTCGAGTTGATCAATTCCATCCATTTTTTTTGCAAAAGCGGCTAATTCTGCAAATTCTTTTTGCGCCGCAGGTTTTGCTTTGGCTAACAAATCGTCTAAAAAATGAAGCACTTTTTCTGGATTTTCGGCCATACGTTCTTCGAGAACAAAATGTGCATGAGTTTCATATCCAAGAACTTGCGCACGATCAAAACGCAATTTTGCAATTTTTAAAACGATTTCTTGATTGTCAAATTCATTATTTTGAAAAGCACGAGCGCCAAATGCAATGGATATTTTTTTTCGCAATTCGCGGTTATCGGCATAGGTCACAAAAGGCAAATAACTGGGATGGTCTAATGTAAAAATCCAACCATCTTTTTTGTGGCTTTTCGCCAATGAATGAGCGGCTTCTGTGGTTCCTTCGGGTAAACCTGCTAAATCATTTTTATCGGTAATATGCAATTGAAAAGCTTGAGTTTCAGCCAAAACATTTTCGCCAAATTGCAAACTTAATTTTGATAATTCCTTGTCGATTTCGCGAAGTTGTAATTTTTTTTCTTCGGATAAATTGGCGCCATTTCTTGAAAAACTTTTGTATTTTTTTTCTAAAAGTGTGTTTTGTTCTGCGTTTAAATGCAACTTTTCACGAGTGTCGTAAACGGTTTTTACTTTGGCAAATAAATCGGCGTTTAAACGAACATCATTTCCAAATTCGGACAAAAGGGGCGAAACTTCTTGGGCTATTTTTTGAATTTCATCGTTGGTTTCGGCGGAATTTAAATTGAAGAAAATGCTGGAAATTCGGTCCAAACGTTCGCCACTAAAAGCCAACGCTTCGATGGTGTTTTTGAAAGTTGGTTTTTCAGGATTGGTCACGATTGCATTTATTTCGGCTTTCGCCAAAGCTATTGCGTTTTGAAAGGCTGGCAGATAATCGTCATTTTTGATTTTCGAAAATGGGGCCGTATCGTATTTTGTATTGAAATGGTGTGTGAGAATGCTCATTGTTTTGTTTTTTTTTAGCCCCGATGGCAGAGGAAATCCCACGCATTTTTGCGTGGATTGCAACGAACAGCGGGATTAGCTCCTAAAAATAGATTTTAAAGTAAACTATCGGATGCTTTTTCAACGGCGATTTTTAGTCCGTTTTTATAAGAAATGATTTTGTCTAAGATGTTTTTATTATGACTTCCGATGATTTGAGCGGCAAGAATTCCTGCGTTTTTGGCACCGTTTAGCGCAACTGTTGCCACGGGAACGCCACCAGGCATTTGCAAGATTGATAAAACGGAATCCCAACCATCTATAGAATTACTCGATTTTACTGGAACGCCAATCACGGGCAATGGCGACATTGACGCGACCATTCCTGGCAAATGTGCGGCGCCACCAGCTCCAGCAATTATGACTGAAATTCCACGAGTGTGCGCGTTTTTACTGAAATCAAATAGTTTTTCGGGTGTTCGGTGTGCCGAAACAATATCGACTTCGGTTTCGATTTCAAATCCTTTTAGGATGTCGATCGCTTCTTGCATTACAGGCATATCGGATATGCTTCCCATGATGATGGCTACTTTCATATTGTAATGATTTGGTTATGTGATTCTATGTTTGTTTTAAAAATCATTGTTAATTTGAAATGACTCTAATTGTGTTTTTTACTTCTTCGGCAATTTTTCGGGCTTCAGCAATATCTTTATTTACAATGGTTACGTGCCCCATTTTTCGGAACGGACGCGTTTGTTTTTTGCCATAAATATGAGGCGTAACACCATTCCATTCTAATATTTTTTCAATATTTTGATAAACTACATTTCCTGAATAATTTTCTTCGCCTACCAAATTTACCATAATTCCGGCAACTTTACTAGCCGTATTTCCTAATGGTAAGTTAATAATGGCTCGTAAATGATTTTCAAATTGCGAGGTATAACTCGCTTCAATAGAATAATGTCCAGAATTGTGTGGGCGAGGCGCTACTTCATTGACGATGATTTCGTCTGTTTCGGTTTGAAACATTTCGACGGCCAATAATCCAACATGATTGAACGCTTCTGACACTTTTAGGGCAATTGCTTGTGCTTTTTCGGCCACTTGATTTTCAATTCGAGCGGGACAAATGACATATTCCACTTGATTGGCTTCGGGATGAAACTCCATTTCTACCACAGGATATGTTTTGATTTCTCCTGATGGATTTCTGCAAACAATTACAGCCAATTCGTTTTTGAACGGAATCATTTCTTCTGAAATACATTCAACATTTGGCAAATTATCTAAATCGGAAAGGGTTCTAATTATTTTTACGCCCGTTCCGTCATAGCCAAATTCGGCACATTTCCATACAAAAGGCAATTTTAGATTGGCAATTTCCGATTTTAGAGTTTCGGTAGTTTCAAAACGACGGTAATCGGCGGTTGGAATGTTGTTTTTTATGTAAAAATCTTTCTGAACGCCTTTGTTTTGAATTAATCGTAAGGTTTTTGGTGAAGGAAAAACTTTAATGCCTTCGTTTTCTAATTTTTCGAGCGCTTCCAAATTGACTAATTCGATTTCGAAAGTTACCACATTTGCTTTTTTCCCAAAATTATAAACGGTTTCAAAATCCATTAAATCCCCTTTAAAAAATTGATTACAACCTATTTTACAAGGTGCTTCATCGCTTGGGTCTAAAACGTAAGTTTGAATATCGAATTTTCGGGTTTCGGCCAACAACATTTTGCCTAATTGTCCGCCACCGAGAATTCCTAAAATAAAATTGGAAGAAAAATAATTCATTTAAAATAAATTTTTCACAAAGATACTTTTTAAAGGGTAATAATAAAAAGATATGGGTTTGAAAATTGTCTTAGTTAATATTATCGACGCACAATTACTTTTTTTGTAAAACTACCATAGTTGGTATCCACTTTAATAGTGTAAAGTCCAACGGCTAAATCTTGAACATTAATTGTGAAATTATCGGAAGACATAGGGTTTTTATAAGACGTAATGAATTTTCCATCGATTGAATAAACAGAAACCACATAAATTGGGTTATTATTGGTGTTAATGGATATACTTTCGAACGATGGATTCGGATAAACAACAATATCATTACCCTTAACAAAATCGTTAACTGTTAACAAACTATCAGTATAACAACTTGCAGGGACTGTATTGGCTGTTTTAATCAAATCACTAACTTTATTATTGGCATAACTTGAATTGATTGTATGGTCATAAAAAGTTAAATCAAGCGTTTGATTACTTGCGCCAAACCAATCTTGTAGAATGGTGCTAAAAACGCGTCTGTAATCATGTTGAACCGTTTGAACCTGAAAATTATTAGCCAAAACTGCTTCCGACAGATTGATATTTGTTCCGGAAATCCCTGGATTTATTGATTTTCCAAAAACAAACATTGGCGCAATTTCTCCATGGTCGGTGCCTAAATTTCCGTTTTCACCTGCTTTTCTTCCAAATTCAGAAAACGGAACCGCAATTACATCATCGCCTAAGTTTTGAGAGTTTAAGTCGGTTATAAAACAATTTATTGCCTCCGAAACTTGAGTCAAAAGGTCAGCATGATCGCCCAAATGTGTAGTTGTATTTGTCGCAACTTGTGCATCGTGAGTATCAAAACCACCTATTTTTACCAGATAAACTTTGGTTTGTAGGCCTCCAGAAATAAATCGTGCCACCGATTTTAATTGATTGGCCAAACTTGTTGAAGGATAAGTTACAGCTGTGGAATTTGTTCCACTATTGAAAGCGGTAGAAATAGCTTGCGCATAGATATTCGTTTCGCTATCACTATCTAAAATAAATTGAATTAAATTTCCGTATTCGGAGTTGGGGATATTTGTAGGCGGCGCTCCTCCAAGCCCATTTACAATCGAATAAAACCCAGAAGGATCTTGACCGTTAATATTGATTGACATTCCATGTTCTACTTCTCCGTGAAAACCCAAAGAATTATCACTGCTTCCTAATTGAATTCCAAGTGGAAAATCGGCCGTTAAAAAATTGGAATAATAACTTTCAAGAAAACGCCCCATCCATCCACTTTCAAGGTTATTATTTGCTTGTGTTCCGTCACCACCAGTCAACCATAAATCGGTCGATTTAAAATGAGATTTATCTTGAGATGGATATCCAACACCTTGAATTACTCTCATGAAACCACTATCATATAAACTTTTAAAACCCGTTAATGAAGGATGAAGTCCAACTTGGTTTTCCAAAGCTAAAGTTGTATCTAGATTGATTAATCCATTTGAAGCACCAACATTATTGAGTTTAATATTTGGCCGCAAAGAGGCGTAGGCATCATATTGATTTAATGGAACGAGGGTGTTTAATCCATCATTTGCTCCCGACAATTGAATGAGCACAATTTTTTTGGCATTTACATCTGGGCAAGTTGTCATTCCTGCAGATTTAAATAGCGCGAAAACTTCTGTTGGCAAAAGTGATAATGCCGAAGCTGAAGCTGTGAGTTGAATAAAATTTCTTCTTTTCATACTTTTTTACTAAAACATTTGTGATTCAGGAGCTCGTAGAATATTTTTTACCAATAATTTTAATCTAAATTCTACAACGGTATTACTATTTGTTGCTATAAAATCATCCCAAGCGGTAGTCCAATAATTATTTGCTAATCCTTGTAATAAATACGAATTCATAAAATAATTTATTCGATCTTGATCAGGCTCTTGAGCAAATAAGGCATTGCATAATTCCGAGGTTAAAATAAAAGGGTCATTGGCAACAGAGACAATATTTGAATTTCTAATTACATCTGAAATATTAATTTTAGTAATTATTGATGCGTTTCCACTAATTCTGTTATAGCCGTCTAATAAGGATTCTCCAAGGCGATACCTTGCAATTAAGGTTGAGGCAGAAATCCAATTTTTATCAAAATCGGGAGCCTGATAATAGGCGGGATGACCGGCCACATTTTCTGGGTCAAACAAAATCATATTGGAACCAGTTAGAAAACTTCTGTACGCAAAAAGGGTCCAAAAAACATAATAATATTCGTATGGATTTGTATTTGGGTTTGAAATCGTAGCTTGTAAATAGGTGCAAACTTCAGAAATTTGTTGCAAAGGAGATTTTATTATTCCGCCAATAGTTTCATTAGTTTGGTCTGAATCATCCAAATCATAAAAATGCTGACTTTCTAATAATTTTCTAATAATTGGCGCGATCTCATACCCATTAGAATAAAAATCTTGAGCTAAAGGCGTGATAATATCTGTTTCAACTTCAGGAGATATGGTTCCTTTTACAAAATAGATATACAGTTTTCTACAAATGTTTTTTGCCGTTGCTTGTTGGTTGAAAACCATGGTAACAAAATCATTTAATTCTGTATCCATGCCAACATCAGTTGTAGCCGCTGCAATTACAGTATTATTGAATGCTGGACTAAACGTTTTTGGACTTGTATGATGAGTAGAAAATTGGTTGTAACCTTTTGGTATCATTGTATCTGGATCTATTATATTTCTGGCAGAAACCCTTCTAAATCCTGTTAATACACGAGCTGCTTGAACAATATCAGCTTCGGTATAATTTGTATAATCGCCAACACCAATTTGAGGCCCTTTTCCAATTGTAAATAATTCTAAAAATTCCCGAGCATAATTTTCGTTAGGAGAAGATTTGGAATTTGTAGTATTATTCAAATAAGTCAACATTGAATTATTAAGCGTCATTTTTATTGCCAAAGTTTTATAATTTCCATAAGCATAAAAAAGCAACAACCGAATATAATCGTAAAATTCTGTTGGAGTTCCGCTACCACTTGTTTCTACGGTAAAACAAGTCGATAAAAAATGAGATAATTTGTATTTTAAATTAGGGGAATTTATAGCGTTATACCACCACCATCCGCCAACAATTCCTCCTTTTCTTGACTGATTTGCAAAAGAAGTAGCCAATGCTGTTGATTCTGTCCAAAATCCGTCAGGGGCGGTTGTTGGAAGTGGGTCATAAGGATATTCCACCGTTAATGGACTTGTCATTAATAACAAATCCAAGGCTTGATTCGGTGTTAAAAGCGCATATTGATCAACTAGGGTTTTAGTATAAACAAAATTCGCTCTTCTCAATAAGTGCTTTGCATTTTTAATTCCTAAAACGTTTGTATTTTGATTTAATGATGCCATAATTATTTATAATATAACTATAAATGAATCTCTAAAAATACTAATTAATTTAATTTAATTTCAAAAAATGATTTAATTGATTAAAACAAACATAATGAAATTTTAAATAAACGCTTAAATAAGAATGCGGTTTGTTAAATGTCAAATGTGAATTCAGTATATTTGTAGATTATTTTACAACCTAAAAAATGATACAACTTCACGATAAACAATTTGTGCCTTTCATTTCTGAACAAGAAATTGATTTTGCAATTGCAACTATGGCCGCGCAAGTGGAAGCCGATTTTGCCGATGAAACACCCGTTTTTGTTGGCGTTTTGAATGGCGCATTTATGGTAGTTTCTGATTTTATGAAACATTATAAAAAACCTTGCGAAGTTAGTTTTATAAAACTCGCTTCCTATGAAGGAACGTCTTCAACGAATGAAGTAAAACAATTAATTGGCTTGAACCAAGATCTAACCGGAAGAACTGTAATTGTGATTGAAGATATTGTAGATACAGGAAATACGGTTGCCGAATTGAAAGCATTATTTAAAAAACAAAATGTAAAACACTTCAAAATCGCCACCCTTTTTCTAAAACCAGATGCTTATACAAAAGACATCAAAATTGATTATGTGGGAATTCGAATTCCAAACAAATTTATCGTTGGTTTTGGATTGGATTATGATGGATTAGGCCGAAATCTTAGAGAAGTTTATCAATTAAAATAACACTAACTACTAAATTACTATTTACAAAAATGATTAATATTGTCTTATTTGGAAAGCCAGGTGCTGGAAAAGGAACTCAAGCAGAATTTTTAAAAGAAAAATACAATTTAACACACATTTCAACCGGCGATATATTTCGATATAATTTGAAAAACGAAACAGAATTAGGAAAATTGGCCAGAACTTTCATGGATAATGGCGATTTGGTTCCCGATGATTTAACCATAAAAATGCTGGAAGACGAAGTAAACAAACATCCAAACACCAAAGGATTTTTGTTTGATGGTTTTCCAAGAACAAATGACCAAGCGATTGCCTTAGACGCTTTTTTGGAAACAAAAAAATGGAATGTAACTGCCACAATTGCTTTGGAAGCCAATGATGAAATATTGATTCAAAGATTACTCGAAAGAGGTAAAACTAGCGGAAGAGTTGATGATCAAGACGAAGAAAAAATCAGAAATCGGTATCAAGAATACAACGAAAAAACAGCGCCATTAATTCAGTATTATAACAATCAAAATAAATTTTATCCAGTAAACGGAATCGGTTCAATTTCTGATATTACGGCAAGATTAAGCGCCGTAATTGAGGGTTTATAATCGGGGTTACATTTTTAATATACTATGGAAATACTAATAATTCTTTTATTAATAATTTTGAACGGGGTTTTCTCGATGTCAGAAATCGCACTGATTTCGGCCAGAAAAAACAGATTGGAAAATTCAGCGAAAAAAGGAAATAAAAGCGCACAAACCGCGCTAGATTTGGCCAATTCTCCCAATAAATTCTTGTCAACCGTTCAAATCGGAATTACGCTAATCGGAATTTTAACGGGTATTTTTAGTAGTAATAAAATCACTTCCGACGTTCAAACTTTCATTGAAGGATTTGAAAGTTTAAAGCCTTTTGCTAATTCAATTGCTGTTGGAATTGTGGTCGTTGTTTTGACTTTTTTCTCCCTAGTTTTAGGCGAATTATTACCTAAAAGAATCGGATTAAATCATCCAGAAGCCATCGCAAAAGCAGTCGCATTTCCGATGAAAATGGTTTCGGTAATTACCGCGCCATTTATTTGGTTATTAACCATTTCGACCGAATTTTTATTAAAAATTTTAATGATCAAACCTTCCGCTGACGGAAAAGTTACCGAAGAAGAAATTAAAGCAATTATCAAAGAAGGAACCGAAGGTGGTGAAGTTCAAGAAATTGAACAAGATATTGTGGAACGCGTTTTTCATATTGGCGACCGAAAAGTGAATTCGTTAATGACCCACAGAAAATCGGTGGTTTTCTTGCCGTTAGACTCAGATAAAGTCCAAGTAAAAGAATTCATGTCGAAAGAATTGCATTCTGTTTATCCGGTTTATGGCGATAATTATGATCATATTGTAGGCGTTGTGAATTTGAAAAGTATTTTTTCAAATATTGATAATGACGACTTTAATTTGAAGGAAATCATGACGGAAGCTCCTTTTATAATGGAGCAAACTACGGCTTATAAAGCATTAGAAAACTTCAAAAATAGCGGTATTCATTATGCGTTTGTATCTGATGAATATGGCGATTTTCAGGGAATTATTACATTAAATGATATTTTAGAAGCGCTTGTTGGCGATGCGTCCGAATTTTATAAAGATGATTTTCAATTGATTGAACGCGAAGATGGAACTTGGCTTGTTGATGGCCATTATTCCTTGCACGATTTCTTGACTTTTTTCGAATTAGATGAATTGATTAACGATTATGAAGTAACTACCGTAAGTGGATTAATTATGACCGAACTTTCCCATATTCCAAAAGAAGGCGAAAAATTAAAATGGCAGCGATTTGAGTTGGAAGTTCTTGATATGGACGGCGTGAAGATTGATAAAGTGATGGTGAAAGCCTTAAAACAATAGTGCTCAGTTTGTAGTTTTAGTGTTCAGTAAATAACTGAAAACTAAAAAAACAGAATACTGAATACTGAATACTAAAAAAATGACAGAAGGAAATTTTGTAGATTACGTAAAAATATATGTTTCGTCTGGAAAAGGTGGAAAAGGATCTACGCATTTGCATAGAGAAAAATTCATTGAAAAAGGCGGCCCAGATGGCGGTGATGGCGGTCGTGGCGGACATGTATATTTAGTTGGTAACAAAGGATTATGGACATTGTTTCATTTGAAATTTGCCAAACACGTTAAAGCCGGACATGGTGGCGATGGAGGAGGCGACAGAAGTACCGGAGCCGATGGCGATGATAAATATATTGAAGTGCCATTAGGAACGGTCGTTCGTGATAAGGAATCCAACGAAATACTTTTTGAAATTACTGAACACGAAGAAAAAAGAATTGTGGCTCGCGGTGGAAAAGGAGGTCTGGGAAACTGGCATTTTAGAAGTTCTACCAATCAAACGCCTAGATATTCACAACCTGGATTGCCATCAGAAGAAATTGATGTAATCTTGGAACTAAAAGTCCTTGCGGATGTGGGTCTTGTTGGTTTTCCGAATGCAGGAAAATCCACTTTATTATCCGTTTTAACTTCTGCTAAACCAAAAATTGCAGATTATCCATTTACGACCTTAAAACCAAATCTTGGAATTGTTGCGTATCGGGATTTTCAATCGTTTGTAATTGCCGATATTCCTGGAATTATTGAAGGTGCCGCAGAAGGAAAAGGTTTGGGCCATTATTTCCTTCGTCATATAGAAAGAAATTCTACTTTGTTGTTTTTAGTTCCTGTTGATACGCCTGATATTAAAGGCGAATATGATATATTAGTGAATGAATTGACCAAATACAACCCAGAAATGTTGGACAAAGAACGCATCGTAGTGATTTCAAAATGCGACATGTTGGACGACGAACTTAAAGCAGAATTGAAAACCCAATTGGATATAGATTTTGCAGGAACGCCTTATATGTTCATTTCATCCGTTGCGCAACAAGGACTTTCTGAATTGAAAGACAAATTGTGGCAAATGTTAAACGTTGAAGTGTAATAGAATTAAACCAATTCAGCGCTAGCAACTTTTATTTTGAATGAAAACTATCAAATAAATAGTCTAATGTTAGTGGGATATTATTGGCTTCAATGATCGGATAATTTGATTTGTTGTTTATCCAGGTTTCAATTTCTACATGAAAATTTTCATCAACATCTGTAAGAACGGAAACCCCTAATTTTTTTAGCGCCGCGGCATTACATTCCTGTTCATAGTGATTTTTTATTGGAATACTCAGTACTTTTTTTCTTAAAAATAAAGCTTCTGAAGGAGTTTCAAATCCACCACCCGTAATGATTCCGTTACAGTTAATTAAGCTAGAATTAAAATCTTTTTGATTGATTGGATAATACGTAATATTTCCCACTTTATGTTTTTTGGTAATATCGTTTAAAAACCAATGAAATTCCAAATATTGTAGTTTTTGAAAGGCTGCTTGTAGGCACTCTTTATTAAATGAAGGAAGATAAACCGTAATGTGATTCTTGTTTTTTGGAGAAGCATTTAATATTTCATCTTTTATTATTGGTGAATGAATAAACGAGTCATATTTTTCAAAATGCAAGCCAATATTCATAGTTGAAGTGGCATAATTTTTCAGGATAAATTCTCCAATAGCATCTTTTTTTTCAGGCCTCGGAGTCAATTCTGAAACAAAACTAGCCTGGTGCCCAAATTGAACCGAACGAACTTTCTGAATTTTACATGCCAGGGAAGTAATCGATTCAAAATCATTTATAACAATATCATATTTTTTTAACGGTAGACTTTTAGCTGTTTTTAGCATTTGAATCGGCTTGATGTTTTTTGCGATTTTCCAATAATCCAAACCACCACATTTGCTATAATGAAGACTGCAACCGTTGCTTTTGAAGGCTACAGGAAGATCGTTATTTAAATCAGCGTTATTGCCACTCATAAAATAATCAATTTCCCCAAATTTTTGCAAATAAGGATGAAGTTGAATAGCACGACTAATATGACCATTTCCTGTTGCTTGAATAGCATAAAATATTTTCATTTTTTTGGAATAATTTTGGTTAGGACATGATTTTAACCATAATGTCATTGATTAATGCATCATTCGTTTTGTCGGGCTTTTCGTTGTAATGGGATTTTTTATATTCATAAATCTCCCATTTCTTTTTTGAATATTCTAAAGCGGTAAGATTTTCAACCCAATCACCACTATTCAAATAAGTAACACTTCCTTTTTCGGTTTCAACCAATTTCATTTGCGGCTTGTGAATGTGACCGCAAACCACATAACTGTAATTTTTTTCAATCGCAATGGTTGCTGCGGTGGTTTCAAAATTGGTAATAAACGAAACCGCTTTTTTTACGCCGTCCTTAATTTTTTTGGAAAAACTTCTTTTTTCTTTTCCCAACATAACCATTATCCAATTCATAAAACTATTGATCAAAATCAGCAAATCATATCCTTTTCCGCCAATTTTAGCTATTATTTTTGCATAACCAGTTGTTGAAGAATCAAAAACATCGCCATGAAAAATCCATGTTTTTTTACCGTCTAAGTCTAAAATGAGTTTGTCAACTAATTCAAAATTTCCTAGAATCAAATCAGAATATTTCCGAAGTGTTTCATCATGATTTCCAGTGATGTAAATAACCCGAGTGCCATTCGTCGCCATTTTAATGATATATCGCAAGACATTCATGTGCGATGCGGGAAAATACCTTTTTGAGAAATTCCACATATCGATAATATCGCCATTCAAGACTAATGTTTTCGGTTGGATTGATTTTAAATATTGAAGTAATTCATTGGCGTGGCATCCGTAAGTCCCTAAATGAACATCACTAATAACCACTAAAGGAAGTTTTCTTTTGTTTTTCATTAAAGAATTTTTACAAAATTGATACACCAATGTTAAATCTACATTGTTTTAGCTTTATTTAATTATTATTAAATAAATAATTATCAAACGTTTAAAAACCTTACGAATATTAATCTTTATTTGTTATTTTTGACACAACTGATTTAAAGTAATCCCGCAACAGATGAAGAATTTGTATTTATATATTTTCCTGCTTTTTTCGACGTTGGCAATTTCACAAACCGAATTTGACACCGCAGAAAAATTATATCTTCAAGGGAATACAAATCAGGCTCAAAAACTCTTTGAAACACTTCTTAAAACACAGCCCAATCATCTAAAAACAATTGAGTATTTGGGCGATATTTTTGGTCAAAATAAATCTTGGGACAATGCAATTTTTTATTATAAAAAGCTAAAAAAACTCAAACCAATAGAAGCCAATTATTATTACAAATACGGAGGCGCCCTTGGAATGAAAGCCAAAGAAGCAAATAAATTTAAAGCGCTTGGAATGATTGATGAGGTACGATCTTCTTTTGAAAAAGCCATTCAATTAAATCCAAATCACATTGAAGCTCGAAAAGCATTAGTAGAATTGTATTTGCAGTTGCCAGGAATTGTTGGCGGAAGCGAAAAAAAAGCAACTAAATATGCGAACGAAATTTTTGCTATTTCACCAATAGATGGCTATATCGCAAAAGGAAAAATTGCTGAATATTTTAACCGATATTCAGAAGCCGAATTACAATTTAAAAAAGCAATCGAATTGGGGCAATCTCGAAAAATAGCACAAAATCTAGCTAATTTGTATAAAAACAAAATGAATTTGCCCGAAAAAGCAAAATCAGTTTTAGAAATTTATCAAAGGTAATAGTTAGAAAAGGAAATTATATAAGTAAAAAACAAGAAAAATGCGAACTCATTTTATCGCCATTGGCGGAAGCGCTATGCACAATTTAGCATTAGCATTGCACAACAAAGGATATCAAGTCACGGGAAGTGATGATGCTGTTTTTGAACCTTCCAAAACCCGATTAGAAAAAAAAGGATTATTGCCCAATGAAATGGGTTGGTTCCCTGAAAAAATCACAACAGATATTGAAGCCATAATTCTTGGAATGCATGCCAAAGCGGATAATCCCGAATTGTTAAAAGCACAAGAATTGGGCCTGAAAATTTACTCATATCCGGAGTTTTTATACGAACAATCTAAGAACAAAACCCGAGTGGTTATTGGCGGTTCCCACGGAAAAACAACCATCACTTCGATGATCTTGCACGTGATGCATTATCATAATATTCTAGTGGATTATATGGTTGGCGCCCAATTAGAAGGTTTTGACACGATGGTTCATCTTACAGAAGAAAACGATTTTATTGTCTTGGAAGGCGATGAATATTTGTCCTCGCCAATGGACAGGCGCCCAAAATTTCATTTATACCAACCCAATATTGCCTTGATTTCTGGAATTGCGTGGGATCATATTAATGTGTTTCCAACGTATGAAAATTATGTCGAACAATTTGAAATCTTTATAAAATTGATTACAAATGGCGGTATTTTGGTTTATAATGAAGATGATTCTGAAGTTAAACGAGTAGCGGAAGCAGCTACAAATCCGATTCGGAAATTACCATATATCACACCAAAATATAGTGTAGAAAACGGCGTTACACTTTTGGAAACTCCAGAAGGCCCAATGCCAATTGAAGTTTTTGGCGCTCATAATTTAAATAATTTGGCTGGTGCCAAATGGATTTGTCAAAATATGGGTGTTGATGAGGCCGATTTTTATGAAGCTATTGCCAGTTTTAAAGGCGCTTCAAAACGTCTTGAAAAAATTGCAGAAAGTAAAAATAAAGTGGCTTATAAAGATTTTGCCCATTCGCCAAGTAAAGTTTCGGCAACCACAAAAGCGGTTAAAGAACAATATCCAAATCGGACTTTGATAGCGTGTTTGGAATTGCATACTTACAGTAGTTTGAATGCAGAATTCTTGAAAGAATATGAAGGTGCGCTCGAATTTGCTGACGTTGCGGTGGTTTTTTATTCTCCAGATGCTGTTAAAATTAAGCAGTTGGAAGAAGTGACTTATGAGCAAATCGCTCAAGCATTTAATAGAAAAGACTTAATTATTTATACGAATCCTACCGAATTCAAGACGTTTTTGTTCAATCAAAATTTTGACAATTCGGCTTTGTTGTTAATGAGTTCTGGAAATTACGGTGGATTAAATTTTGATGAGGTTAAAGAATTGATGAAGTAATTTTAGAATTATTTCTTCAAAATAAATAGAAACTAAATGCCAAACAATGGAAAATACGCCGTTCCCAATAACCAATTGGGCAGAAGATGATCGTCCGCGCGAAAAGTTGATGATTAAAGGAAAAAATGCGCTTAGCGATGCCGAATTAATAGCCATTTTAATTGGTTCAGGAAGTCGAAATGAAAGCGCGGTACAATTGAGCAAACGCATTTTGTCCAATTTTGATAACAATTTAAATGCGTTAGGAAAATTGTCCATAAAGCAATTGACTGAATTCAAAGGAATTGGCGAAGCCAAAGCCATTTCAATTATTGCCGCAATGGAATTGGGACGCAGAAGAAGAGAAATGGAGGCCATAGAATTAAAACAAATTGGCTCAAGCAAATCTGTTTTTGAAATAATGCAGCCCATTATTGGCGAATTGCAACATGAAGAATTTTGGATTCTTTATTTGAATTATTCGAATAAAGTGATTGCAAAATCGCAATTAAGCAAAGGAGGAATAACAGGAACTGTGGTAGATATTCGGATCGTTTTTAAAATTGCATTAGAACAAAATGCTACGTCGATTATTTTGTCACACAACCATCCGTCGGGAAAATTGCAACCGAGCGATGCCGATATTATTATTACGAAGAAGATTAAAATGGCTGGACAACAATTGGATATTCCAGTTTTGGATCATTTAATTATTACAGAAAAAGGCTTTTATAGCTTTAACGATAATGGATTTTTATAACTAATTTGACTATTTTGATAACGACCGTTTTTTTTGATTTGGATCATACGCTTTGGGATTTTGAAAAAAATTCGGAGATGGCTTTTGACATTATTTTCAAGGTTCAATATCCAAATATAAACACGTCAAAATTCATCGAGAAATACATTCCTATCAATCAAGCTTGTTGGAAATTATATCAAAACGACGAAATTACCCACGATCAACTTCGTTATAATCGTTTGAAACATTCTTTTGACGCACTAAATTATTCCATTTCTGATTCGGAAATTAACCAAATGGCGGAAGATTATATTCATTTTTTACCCCAAAATAATTTTCTTTTTGAAGGAGCTTTGGAAATTTTGGATTATTTAAGTACTAAATACCATTTGCACATTATTACAAATGGTTTTGCCGATGTTCAATATAAGAAAATCAAAAATGCTAATATTCACGGCTATTTCAAGACCGTTACCAATTCAGAAAAGGCGGGTGCCAAAAAGCCAAATCCAATAATTTTTGAACATGCGATTTCATTGGCCAAAGCCAAAAAAGAAAACTGTATCATGATTGGCGATTGTTTGGACGCCGATGTTGGAGGAGCATTAAATTTTGGAATGGATGCTATTTTTTTCAATCCAAATAGGGCAGAAGCACCCAAAACAATTAAACAAGTAACCCATTTATTAGAAATTAAAAACCACTTATAATGATGAATAAAAAAATAATAATTCTGTTGATTTTTCTGTTTTCAAATGTCACTTTTTCGCAAGATTTGAATGCTTATAAATATGCCATTGTTCCGTCAAAATTTAGTTTTTTGAAGGAAAAAGACCAATATCGTTTAAACACACTTACCAAAATGTTTTTGGAAAAATATGGTTTTGTGACTTTTTTCGACACCGATATTCTTCCTGATGAAGTGGTCAATCAAAATTGTAATAACGTTTTTGTCGAAGTTCAAAGTTCCAGTACGATGCTTGCTACAAAAGTTACGGTAGTTTTGAAAGATTGTCGCAATTTGGTTTTGTTTACTTCTGCACAAGGTAAAAGCCGCGAAAAAGAATATAAAGTCGCTTATAATATGGCTTTGCGTGAAGCTTTCAATTCTTTTGATGCCTTAAATCATGAGTATCAAGAAGGAAAAGAAATTAAAAAACCAGTTTTGACGGTGGATACTCCCTATTTAGAATCTACCAAATCACCAAAAATTAATATAGAGGAAATTAAAACGGTAGCTTCTAATTTACTTTTTGCACAACCAATAGCAAATGGTTTTCAATTGATTGATGCTACACCGAAAGTAGTTTTTAAAATATATAAAACTTCCAATTCATCCTGTTTTATTGCGGTTAAAGAAGCGATTAATGGGGTATTAATTTTAAAAGATAACGATTGGTTTTTTGAATATTACCAAATAAATAAACTCTTTTCAGAAAAGGTTTTGGTAAAGTTTTAAAGTAAATTTCTTAATAGCCGTATTTGTCTTTCCATCGATTTTTTAGAAATTCGCGCGTCGTATTTTCTCTAGAATTATTGCCTGGATTGTAGAAAATGGTTTCTGAAATTTCATCTGGTAAAAACTCTTGTGCTGCAAAATTATTATCAAAATCATGCGAATATTTGTATTCTTCACCGTAGCCCAATTCTTTCATTAATTTAGTTGGCGCATTTCGCAAATGAATGGGAACAGGCAAATCGCCGGTTTGTTTCACGATTTGTTGTGCAGTTCCAATAGCCAAATAACTGGCATTGCTTTTTGGGGATGTTGCTAAATAGATCGCACATTGACTTAATAAAATTCGACTTTCAGGATAACCAATAGTAGAAACCGCCTGAAAAGTATTGTTGGCCATAATAAAAGCCGTTGGATTGGCATTTCCAATATCTTCACTGGAAAGAATCAACATTCTTCGGGCAATAAATTTCACATCTTCGCCACCTTCGATCATTCGGGCCAGCCAATAAACTGCCGCATTTGGATCGCTTCCGCGGATGGATTTTATAAATGCCGAAACAATGTCATAATGTTGTTCGCCAGTTTTGTCATACAAAACTGTATTTTGTTGTACAATTTGCAAAACGACTTCGTTTGTGATGATAATTTCGTCTTCATTAGAGGCGTTTACGACCAATTCAAAAATATTTAATAGCTTACGTCCATCGCCACCCGAAAGTCTTAAAATGGCTTCTGATTCTTTTAAAACAATATTCTTTGTTTTTAAAATAACATCCGTTTTCATTGCACGTTCCAGTAAAGCTTCCAAATCTCCTTTTGAAAAGGCATTTAAAATATAAACTTGACAACGTGATAACAATGCGGGAATCACTTCAAAACTTGGGTTTTCCGTTGTAGCACCAATTAATGTAATCCAACCTTTTTCGACCGCTGCCAAAAGTGAATCTTGTTGTGATTTACTGAATCTATGAATTTCATCTATAAATAAAATTGGGTTTTTGGTTGTAAATAATCCTCCACTTTGTTTGGCTTTTTCAATCACATCGCGAATGTCCTTCACACCAGAATTGATAGCGCTCAAAATATAAAATGGCCGTTTGGATTCTTGTGCGATAATTTGTGCCAACGTAGTTTTTCCTGTTCCTGGAGGCCCCCAAAAGATTAAAGAGGGAATAATTCCTTTCGCAATTTGTTGTGTTAGCGAACCATTGGGTCCAACCAAATGCAGTTGACTTAAATAGTCGTCGAGTTGTTGTGGGCGAATGCGTTCTGCTAGCGGTGCTTCCATTTTAATTTGAAAAGGTAATAATTTGAAAATGCATAAATGAATTTCGATATTGTATATAAATTCAAATAGGCACTTTACAAATTTAATTATATTAAATCATTTTTAAAGTAATTATCAAATTATCTCATTTTCAAATTTTCAAATCGATATGACAAATTAGCATTCCGTTTCTTTTGGTCGTATTTTTGATAACCTACTATTGAAAAATATTTAGCATGCAAGATTTCAATCACTTTAAGTTTACCCCGTCGAATTGGATTATTCCAACATTTTTGTTGTTATTGATTTGGTTTGTTTTTTATATTGATACTTCTTTTAATCTTCATTTGAATGAACACGGGATTTTACCTAGAACTTTTTCCGGTTTGCAGGGGGTTTTATTTAGTCCATTTTTGCATGGCGATTTTAATCATTTAGCGAACAATTCGTTGCCGTTATTTCTATTGTCAATGGCGCTTCTATACTTTTATCGCGAAATTTCTTTAAAAGTTTTATTTTATGGGATTTTGTTTTCTGGATTTTTAACGTGGGTTATTGCGCGCGATTCCTATCATATTGGCGCAAGCGGATTGATTTATGTTTTGGTTTCTTTTATTTTTTTCAAAGGTTTGATAACAAAATACTACCGATTAATGGCTTTGTCGCTCACAGTAGTGCTTTTATATGGCGGAATGATTTGGTATGTTTTCCCCGAAATAAATACCACGATTTCATGGGAGGGTCATTTGGCAGGATTGATTACTGGATTTATTTTCGCCATAAAATTTAAAACTCCAGATTATATTGAAAATCTAAAATACGATTGGCAACAACCTGATTTTATTCCTGAAAATGATAAATTCATGCAACGATTTGACGAAAACGGCAATTTTATTAATCCGCCAATTGAAGAAAATTTGGAGGAGATTCCAACAGAAATAGTGACGTATGTCTACGATTTTAAAGAAAAGAAAAAAACAAAATAGAGTTAAATTTAACTTCTTTGACGAACCGCTTCATAAAGAAATGCGCCACAAGCCACAGAAACATTTAGTGAACCGATGGTTCCAAACATTGGTAATTTGGCTTTTTCATCTACAATTTTTAGAACAGAAGGATTAATTCCTCGATCTTCACTTCCCATTATGATAGCAATTGGTTCGTTTAAATCTACATCATAAATTATTTGCTCGGTTTTTTCGGTAGCCGCAACTGTTTTGATTCCCGATCCTTGAAGGTAAAAAATAGCATCTTTGATGTGTTCTACTTTACAAATGGGCACATTAAATACAGCGCCTGCAGATGTTTTTACGGTGTCACCATTTACGGGAGCTGAACCTGCTTTTTGAACAATAATTCCATTCACTCCAGTACATTCTGCGGTTCTAATTATTGCACCAAAATTCCGCGCATCGGAGATTTGATCTAATATGAGGAATAATGGTTTTTTGCCTGATTCTAAGGTACTTTCAACCAAATGTTCCAAATCCATAAAACCAATTGGCGATATGGAAGCTACTGCTCCTTGATGATTATTGGGTGTCAAACGGTTTAGTTTTTCGATGGGTACATACGAAAAGTTAACATCGTTGCGTTTCATTACTTTCATTAAGTCCTTCATCAATTCCCCCGATATTTCTTTTTGAATAAAAACTTTATCCACAGCTGCGCCTGATTGAATTGCTTCAATGATTGCTCGTATTCCAAAAATCAAATGTTCTTTTTCCATGGGGTAAAGATATAAAAAAACCACCCTTTTTTTGGGTGGTTTAAAATTATAATCAAATTTTTTTATTTGTTTGGATTGTTAATACGCGCATGATTAATAGCGTTGTTGATTTTTGTTACTACATTCATTTTTCCTGATGCAATAATTGCATCAAGACTGTTTTTTAGAGTATAAACTCCGTTATCAACTTCTATTGTAATCACATAATTTGAATTTGGATTTTGATATCCTGCAGCTTTAACAGAAGTTGGCGCAAAATCACTTTCTTGAACAAAATTTCCAGATGTAATTCCCCCAGGTCTAATATAGTCTACAGATATTGGAATCACAAATGGATCATGATAAGCTTGATTTAATCCATCGCTCGTCGTATTTGTGCCTCCATTAATATTTCCAGTATCATAAACATCATAAACAACATAATAAATTCCGTCAGGAAATCTCGCAGGATCCATGGTTACTTTTTCTGGACATCCTGCTGCTGCTGCGTCATAAATACCAGTATCAGAAAAATTAGAATCAAGTATGTAAAAGTCCATATCATATGCTATTGCACACAAACTTGTGGCAATTGGCTCCATAGTTAAAGTATTAATTAAATTAAAGGCTTTACTATAATTAAACACTAAATCTAAATCTGGTGACAAATAGTTTTTTATATTAAATGTGACAGTTTTAAATGCTAATGTCGCGTTTGATGTATTGACATCTCCTATTTGCAATGTAAATGATTCGTCATCTTCAGGTGTTTTGTCATTTAATATTGAAATTGAACCACTTGCTGAAGTTGAGTAAGCTTTTATAATTAGATCATTATCAAAAGTAAAGTCATCACTATCTGCAGTACCAGAAATTTGAGAAATTTTAATATGGATATCTTTAGTCTGAGGTTTGTCTAATGTAACTGTAAATCCATAAGTTCCTTCGTCTTCTTCATTTACAGTTTGAGTTGCAATCAGCGGACTTATTAAATTAGTTGTGCCAATTACATTTGAAGTAACTTCCAGGTTACTTTCACCAGTAGCATCTCCATCATTACTGCAACTTATCATGAAAAGTGCAGAAACTAGAAATCCACCAAATAATATTTTTGTTTTAATATTCTTCATTTTTTTATGTATTATTAATTAACAATTTTCTCCATTACTTGATAAAACACTCTTGGTCCTGAACCTGGTGTATAATAACCAAAGCTCATTTTTAAAAGGTCTTTTCCTTCAACATCATCTCGAATTACAACGTTGGATGAACCGCAATTAACTAAAGCCATATCACTTGGATTTGAATTACAGGAAATAAAAGGTTGTCCGTTTCCTAATTGATTAGAACCATTATAAGTTAATGGAATATCAATTACATCATTAACAATTGTAAAATAAAAAGTATTTCCTGTAAAAACACCTAAGTAATTAACAACTTTATATGTAGTAGCGTCAACTGCCTCAATTATAGTTTCTGAAGGCCAAGCAGTTTCAGTATACAATAACACCCCAATTCTATAGTATTGTGCTTCAACGCATTTATAAACGCCCGAGAATCTTGTACCTACGGCTATTTTTGTTGAATTAGTAGTTTTGTGAACATTCCCATTATCAAGATGAGAAACATAGGTCAAAGTCCAATAATCTCCAATATTAAGTAATGCATCAGAGGTCGGTAGTGGGTTTCCTGATATTGTCAAGTCAGCTGCTAAATCATTATAGGTTACACCTAATGAAATAACTTCTTGTTGAGAGATTGCTGGTGTTGTTAGTGTTTTTAGTAATACAGTATTCGATTTGATTTCAGCATTATTTAAATTTTTAGTAGTAAATGTTTTATAAACATCTATTGACACTACTTTCTCATTTCCTTGAAAAATTGAAATTTCATTATCATAACTCGTATTTAGTCCATTCCCAACAACGTATCCAATTAATTTATTTTTGATGCTAATCTCTCCCCCTAAAGCCGATCCTCCGCTTAATTCATCTTTGGAGTCATCGCAAGAAATAGAAGTAAATGCTAGAAAAAAAAGCAATAGCAAAGAATATTTTTTTATATTTTTCATGTTTTATATTTATTTAGATTATTAATTTAATTCATCCACCAAACTTTCGATTTCATGGTGTCCCCATCTAACAATGTTGAGGATGCAAGTACATAATTGGTATTATTATAGTTTTGTGAATCGGTAGAAAAATAAAATCTTCTAGGAATTACACCTACCGTAGGATCAGCATTTTCTACTGGTGAAAGCGCAGGAATACCAGTTCTTCTCCATTCAGTCCATGTTTCAATCCCTTGACCATATAATGCTAACCACATTTGAGTTCCAATAATTTCTTTTCCTAAATTGGAATTTGTAAAATTAACAGCTACTTGATCAATATATAAAGAAGTGGTGCCAGGTGCTATTTCATTATACTCTAAATTAGCTTGAATTCCCTTTTTTAAATAATTAATTGATGCATTTATTCCTCCAGAAATAATCTGTCTGTTTGCCGCTTCTGCTAAGTATAATTGAACTTGCGCATACGAAAGTATAACGCCAGGTAAAGTCGCAGATAAGTATTTAGTTCCAGGGGAGGAAAAAGCAGCATAATTAGATGGATTTTCAACTCCTGGAATATTTCCTACATAATTATTTGCATTGTTTTTACTTGCAAATACAGAAAGTCTGGGATCGTTTAGTGAATTCATCTTTGCTATTAGGACCGAGCTAACTTTGTATTCTTTTCTCGTACCATAAACAATTGTTTCGTAAATTGGATTTGCGTCGGGTTGTGAAGCGGTGTAGATTAATTCAGCGGAATCTGAATTGGAATCCATTAAAGATTCAGAATCTACTAATGCTTGTATTTGAGCAGAAACATCTCTTTTTGACGAAATACGCATTAATACTTTGAGTTTTAAAGAATTAGCGAATTTTTTCCATTTGGAAGTATTTCCAGCATACAACAGATCTGCAGATGGGGTTATTGCTCCGCTACCAACATTAAATTTACTATTGGCTCTATCCAATAAATTTATAATGGAGTCATAAACAACCTCTTGAGAATCAAATTTTGGTTTTGTATTTCCCGAAATTCCAATTTCTGAAAC
Organism: uncultured Bacteroidota bacterium; assembly: GCA_903839195.1. Taxonomy (GTDB): domain Bacteria; phylum Bacteroidota; class Bacteroidia; order Flavobacteriales; family Flavobacteriaceae; genus Flavobacterium. The sequence goes on from CAIMBK010000111.1 coordinate 53,844, forward strand.
AGGAACAGGTCCGTAAACATCTGTTAATATTTGTAAAGCATTTGCTTTCATAATCAAAGCAGCACCTTGTAGATTACTATTGGACGAACCCGCAAGTTCATAAGAATTGGTTGCTTCTGCAATAACATTAGCGTACAAAACACTCCAAAATGAATTCATATTTGCTCTTCTTGGGGTATATTTTTCTTCAGTATTATATTGAACCTTCGACCATTGTTGGGCCCAACATAATCCCATATCACCACCAATCTGTGCATTATACAAAATATTTTGAGTTTGAATAATTGTAGATGAAAGTAATAGATTGGGATCGGTAATTGGTGAATCATTTGGAGAAGTGTTAATTTCTTCAAAATCTTTGTCACAACTTATAATTGCAAACGATAACGATGCAATCGTAATATAAATTAATTTTTTCATGGTTTATATTTTTAAAATTTTACGTTGATATTAAACCCAATTGATCTTGCTGAAGGCAATTGGCCAAATTCTTGACCTTGTTCGCCATTGTCGCTACTGAAAGCTGACTCAGGATCAATATGAGGAGTTTTTTTGTAAAGAATAGCAAGATTTCTTCCCACAACAGACAATTTAAAGTCTTGAATAAATGTGTCCTTGAGCCACGTTTTTGGGAGTGAATATCCTATTGAAACTTGTCTTAGTTTGACATAAGTAGCATCGAAAACGCCTGATTCAGTAAAATTTGAATAATCATAGGCGTATTGATTGAATGTTTTTGCATTTACAACAACATTATTTGGTATGTAACCACCATTACCATCATCAACAACGCCATTTCCAACAATTCCAGTTTCACGACCAATCAAAGATTCTTCCAAAGTACCAGCATATCTCCCCCACATATAAGACATAACAAAAATATCGCCACCAATTTTCGCATCAATAAGCGTGCTCAAATCGATTCCTTTGTATTTAAATGTAAAGTTAGCTCCACCAGTCCAATCGGGAGTAATATTGCCAATTACAGCTAATTCAGTATTATTTTTTTTAGGCAATCCATTTTCATATATTATTTCACCACTATTTGTCCTAGCATATGGAAAACCAACTATTGATCCATAGGATTCTCCAGGACGAGCTTGTAATTCCATACCCCATTGACCTCCTAAAGTATAAGATTCAGAGGTGCCCAAACTTTCAACTAAATTGTTGTTTTTTGCAAAATTTAATTCAGCATCAAATGTAAAATCTTTTGCTTTTACTATTGTAGCGCCAAGTTGTATTTCTATACCTTTGTTTGACATAATCCCTGCATTTTCCCAAGAACTTGTATAAAAAGATCCCGGTTCAACCTGTAATGGTAAAATTAAATCAGTACTTTTTTGATTGTAATAAGTAAAAGCAAATCGTATTCTATTATTAAAGGCATTTAAATCAAGTCCAATTTCAGATCCAGTTGTTGACTCAGGTTTAATGTTTGGATTCCATTGCGTATTTGGTAACGAGGATTGAGTTCCAAAATTATTTGAAGCTAAAGAAAAAGTCTTGTTAGTACTATATTCTCCCAAAGCTCCAGTTCCTCCCACTTTTGAATAACCACCTCTTAATTTAATGTAACTAATTTTGGTTTCTTTAAGGTTTATTAAATCAGTAAGTATTAAAGATCCTGAAATTGCTGGATAAAAGAACGAATTGTTTGCAGAAGGCAAAAGACTTGACCAATCATTTCTGGCAGAGAAATCTAAAAACGCAAAGTTTTTGTATGACAATTGTCCAAACCCTAAAACAGAATTGATCCTTTGTTCATAATAATTGCTGTCTAAAACAGGTTTTGTACCTGATTTTGGGTTTGATAATGTAAATAAATTTGGTAATTCAATTCCACCCGATAACTCACCAATCACATTTGACCGTACCCTTCTTAAATTATTCATACCTCCATTTAATGTCAACTTATAATCGTCATTAATATCTTTTGCGTAAGTAAGAATTGTTTCGGCATTAATTTCAGAATACCTTCTATTTACATTCGCATAATATCCATATTTGTATTCGTTAGTTCCTTTTTGGCTTCTAATGGTTTCTAGTTGTGAATATTGATCTAAACTTAATTTTCCATTAATAGATAAATTTGAAGAAAATTTGAAATTAACAAAAGCACTTCCCGTTATTCGATCCTGATTAAAAGTATTAGTGTTATTTTCTAATACCCAATATGGGTTGTTTTGAAATACAGTATTCCAATTTAAAGGAGTTCCTTCAGCTGCGGTTCCGACAGCGGCTAATGGTAAATTTCTCCAATCTTTTAAATCCGAAAAATTAACATTTCTAGCCGACCATATAAATTGTTGAACAACATTTTGATTTGTATATCCAACAGTTGGTAAATTATTACTTTTATTGTTAAAATAAGTTACGTTTAAGCCTGATGTTAGATTTTCACTTAATTTCATTGATCCATTAAAACCAACATTGAATTTTTTGAAATCGGTAAAGGGAATCATCCCTTCTTCATCTGTGTTTCCAAAAGAAAGTCTGAAGTTTGAATTGTCATTTCCACCTAATAATGTTAAGCTATTTGATTTTGTAATTCCAGTCTCATAAAAATCTTTAACATTGTCTGGATGAGAAACCCAAGGAAGCGGCGCGCCACCCACTTTGTAGGAATCCCATTGCACAAAAGAAAGCCCTCTGTCCAAAGCAGGCCCCCAACTTTCGTCAACACCATCATTATATCCTCCTCCAGCTCCATCTACGAATTCAAAATATTCAGATGTTGAACCTTGACCATAGGAATTTTGATAATTGGGTAATAATAAAGGATTAGAAAAAGTCATATTTGAGTTGTATGAAACTTCAAATTTGCCTTTGTTTTTTCCAGACTTAGTTGTTATTACGACAACTCCTTTACTTGCGCGGATACCATATAAAGCAGCAGCAACAGGTCCTTTTAATACAGAAATGGATTCTATATCATCAGGATTAATACTTGCTGCTCCGTTTGGCAAATCACGACCACCACTAGAACCTGCATTCCCACTTGTTGTGTTATCAAATGGCACTCCATCCACAACAAATAAGGCTTGGTTATTTCCTGTAATAGTTGAATTACCTCGTATTACAATTCTAGAGGAAGATCCAACTGCTCCAGAAGAATTTGTTATTTGAACACCCGCAACTTTTCCGCTCAAAGCATTAACAATGTTGCTTTCCCTAGCTTCCGTCATAGTAGCCCCCTTTAATATCTGAGTAGAATAAGTTATTGCTTTTTCTTGCTTTTTAACACCTAAAGCTGTTACTACAACACTCTCTAACTCCTGAGCAGCATCTTGCATTTTAACAGACATAACAGCATTATTTGCAAGTAATTCTTGTGTTTTCATACCAATGAAACTAAACACTAGCGTTTGTTTGGCTTCTGCATTGATAGAAAATTTTCCGTCAAAATCGGTTTGAGTTCCGATTTTAGTGGCCTTTACTAGGACACTAACTCCCGGTAGCGGAAGTCCACTGCCGTCTGTTACCTTTCCTGATACTGTCCTTTGTTGAGCAAAGGTAGCCTGCATTAAAAGCAGTAACAGAATTGTTAAGGAAATAGTAATTTTTGTTCTCATATTCATTTAATTAAAAGGTTTATATTTTACAAACCTCTTTATTAAATAAATTTCAACCTAACAGTTTCTTAAATTATAATATAAAATTGTTAATAATAGACAACAGATGTTAAAAATAGATGCGAAAACTTAAATGAATTAAGGAATTTGACAATTTAATAGTTTGGTTTTTTGTGCTTCCGTTGGCATAAATTAGGTTTAAAAATCCATTTTTTGTCAGAAGTCCAAAACCAAAGCCAAAACCAAGCAGATTATTCTTTTCTTTAGACAAAGTGTCTTTGAAATATCCATAATCAGTTATGGAATGAACATAAAGATTCGGGGCAATTACATACCTATATTCGGTCAATATAGAACTAAAAACATTTCCTTGAAGACTATTTTCATTAAATCCGCGGATGGAATGAATACCGCCAAAACGATATAATTCATTAACGATATATTCATTGCTTTGAAGAAAATAATTTTGACTTTTAATTTGTATATTATTTTTCGAATCCAAAAATAGGATGTGACTCCATTCAAGATTAGCGTAAATTTGATTGTTTTTGGATAAATTGGAATTCCGAGATCCAAAACCTAATTTCGCAATCAATTTCGTTTTTTCTGGAAACAGATAATCCTCATTGCGAGCTCTGGTAAATACAAAATTAGCAGTTATGAATTTGTTTTTATAATCACTTATTGTACCATTATTTGTGTTTTGAATGTCGCTGGATTCGGTTGACTGAAAACCAACATAAAGTCGCGTTGAATAGTTGAAAAAATAGCCAAAATCCAGCGCAGTTTTGGTATTTTGAAAAAGGCTGTCTTTTTTGAAAATATTCAAATTTGCTTTGATGCCGAATCGACTTTTGAAAACATACGGAAATTCGGTTTCAATATTGAATGTTTTTTGATTTTCGCCATCGCTTTTCCAGTAAATCGAAAGCGATTCTCCCGAATTTATCGAATTTATTAGTTGTAAATCCAAATAGCCCTTAAAAGTTAGATTGTTGTTTTTGTCATTTGAAAAACCTACAAATCCATCAAATTTATTGGGTTTCGATTTTTCTATATAAACGTAAATTTTGGTGGTGTCTTTTGTAAATAAAATTTCAGGCGATTTGGTTAATGAAATGAAATTCAATTTTTCAAAATCTTGTTGAATATTTTTTACAATTTCTTGATTAAATGATTTGTTTTTGTATCGTTGAAGGAGGTTTTTTTTATGGCCTAAAGAAAATTGGTCATACCCTTTTATTACAATATCGTTCAGAATTCGCTTTTGATTTAATTCAATAGATAAACTTGCGTTGATTTTTCCTTTATTTAAATCCAAATCAATTAGTTGCACTTTTGATAATGGATAACCCTGATTTTCAAGTTTGCTTAATGTTTGTTTAAGAAACGTTTCAACGGAATAATAAGGAATTTTTAAGGTGTCGTTTTTGGCTTCAATAATACCTAAAAGTTTAAGATTTGAATTGGGTAATATATATAGGTATAAATTTTTTACTTTTTCGCCTAAAGCGCAAGAAAAATTAAAGGTGCTGTCGTTGCTTTTTTGAGCTTTGGTAATTTCATTTTCAATATATCCCAATAGGGCTAATTTACTTGAAAGATTTTTTGTTTCTTCAAATAATGATTCTAAGTCTTTGTGAATGCTTTTGTATCCTACAGAATCAATAATGGTTTTTTCAAATGGATTTTTTGCCGAAACCTCTAAATAGCTATTTTGTGCCGAGGCAAATCGACAAATCATTAGCATAAATAAAATAGTAAAGCGGAATTTCAAAGCAGAATTTGTTTGGATAAAAGTAACGTAAAAAATTAAAAATTGGTATAAAAAACACCTTCAAAAATAAAACATTTGAAAATTGACGAATTTAGATTTGTTTAAATAAAAATAAATTGTACATTTGCAACCCCGTAAAAAGCGGGAATTTTATAAACAAGTAATTTTTAGTATTTAATTATGCCAACAATTCAACAATTAGTAAGAACAGGAAGAACTCAAATAACTAAGAAGAGTAAATCGGTTGCTTTAGATTCTTGTCCTCAAAGAAGAGGGGTTTGTACGCGTGTTTACACTACTACACCAAAAAAACCAAATTCTGCAATGCGTAAAGTTGCGCGTGTACGTTTGACCAATGGTAATGAAGTGAACGCCTATATCCCTGGAGAAGGACACAATCTACAAGAGCACTCGATAGTATTAGTTAGGGGTGGAAGGGTAAAAGATTTGCCAGGAGTAAGATATCACATTGTGCGTGGTGCGCTTGATACGTCAGGAGTAGCAGGAAGAACACAAAGAAGATCTAAGTACGGAGCAAAACGCCCAAAGGAAGCAAAAAAGTAATTTAACACTTTTAAGAAAAAGACATGAGAAAAAGAGCGGCAAAGAAAAGACCACTTTTACCAGATCCAAGGTTTAACGACCAATTGGTGACACGTTTTGTAAACAACTTAATGTGGGATGGTAAGAAATCAACTGCTTTCAAGGTTTTTTATGATGCAATTGACATCGTAGAAGCTAAGAAACAAGATGCAGAAAAATCGTCATTAGAAATCTGGAAAGATGCATTGACCAATGTTATGCCTCACGTAGAAGTACGTAGTCGTAGAGTTGGTGGAGCAACATTTCAAATTCCAATGCAAATCAGACCAGACAGAAAAATTTCTATGGCAATGAAGTGGATGATACTTTATGCTAGAAGAAGAAATGAGAAATCAATGGCACAAAAATTAGCTTCAGAAGTTTTAGCTGCGGCTAAAGAAGAAGGTGCTGCAGTTAAGAAAAGAATGGATACTCACAAAATGGCAGAAGCTAACAAAGCTTTCTCTCACTTTAGATTTTAATTCATAAAGAAATGGCTAGAGATTTAAAATATACAAGAAATATTGGAATTGCTGCTCAC
>CAIMBK010000112.1 GCA_903839195.1 uncultured Bacteroidota bacterium
AAAATAAATAATATAATATGAAAACTATAGAAGAACAAAAAGAACTATTAAAAACTATACCAACAAAATTATTAATAGACCAACTATGGGATGATGAAAATTATGTATTGGTTTTCCCAATTCCAATAGAATGTATTGCTGAAATAATAAATAAACCATCAGAAGTTGTAAAAAAATATTCATTTGAAATCCAGGAGTATTTTAATAACGACTGTAAAGAAGACCAATTTTATGATTGGATTTCTGAATTAAGTTATTCCGCAGACAGATATGGGCTTGAAGAATTATTTAATTAAAAAAAATGAATAAAATAAAAATAAAATTATGAAAACAATAAATGAGTTATGGGATAAAGTTATAAATCATCCTGATTATGTAGCAGGTAACATTTGGAAATTAAGTGATGTATCATGTGCCATTGAAAGTGAAATTCAATGTTATTTAGAGGAAGAATTTGAAATTGATGATATTGGAGTTGAAAGACTTGAATCACTTTCGAAAGAATTTGTCAAATTGAACAAAAAAGAATTAAATGAAATCATATATGATTTTGAATCTTTTTTTTATAAAAGATCAATGTGGGAAGTAGATATTTCCGAAATGGAAATGCCGAATTTAGAATTATTTAAAACTATAGAAAATTAATAAAAATAAAACAACAGAATAATGTCAAATATTTGTGAAAACACAATAGAAATAACAGGAAATAAAAATAATCTAAAAAAGATTGAGGATATATTAAATAAAAAAAGAAATAAAAATAAAATTAAGTTCTTCAATGAATTATGCGGGAAAACTATTCTGGGGTATATGTTTTCATTTATTATTGATAGAAGAATTTATGAAATAGCAATTTTCGGGGCTGAAGATGTAGAATTTAATGAAGTTAAATATACTATTAACGACAATGGGATTGAAATAAAATTCAAAACTAGTTTTTATTCTCCAATAAAATTTATCAAACAATTGGCATTAGATTATAATGTAAAAGTAAAAGCAACCTTTATTGAAGATTATTATTGGGGAAACCAAACTTTTACAATTGATTAAAAATGATAAATAAAATGGGAAATATACTTAAAGAAACGAAAATCACTAAAAATGATTTTATTGAACTAATACTTGATGAATTAATTAATTCAGATACAATTAATGATGAGGAATATGAATTAGCTTATGTCAAAACCAATTTAAACTTAATTCAAAAGTATTGCAAAAATAACATTAAACAAGTTCTTAAAAACTTATCAAATATTGACGATATGGAATTAGATGAGATTATTTATTTATTTGGGTTTGATGTAAAAGGATTTATAAACGAAATAAAAAATTAAAACAATTAAAAAACAAAATTATGAAAACAATTTATGAGTTATGGGATGAGATAAAAAAACATCCTGATTATGTTACCGGAAGTTTCTACACAGTTGAAGATGTAGCTTCAAATATCGAATCTGTAGTTGAAGATTATATGGATGAAAAATATAATCCTGAAGAAATAGATGAAGCAGATATTGTAAAATATTCAATTGAAATTGTAAAACAAAACAAAGAATTTTTTAAAGAAACTATTGATTCATTTCAATCATATTCATATGAATTTGGTACTTGGGAAATTACTATTGATGAAGTGAATTTACCAGAATTTGAAGTAAATGAAATAATATAAAAAACTGGGACTCTAATTTTAGAGTCCCTTTTTTTAACAATCACAATTGCGGATTTCAATTCGGAGATTTTTTTTAAGTCCAAGAAAGTAACCATTAGGTCTATCTCGCATTGAACGACCAAAACTTTTATCGTCATTCAACTTTAAAGTTGTTTCAATAGCATAAGTTAGAGCGTCCATAAAATCTTCATTGTTTTTAAAATCTTCTAAATGAATTTTGAACACTAGATTAGAATTTTTCATAAGATATCTTTAATCATAAATATCTCAAATAATCAAAAAAACACTGTAGCTTTAATAGTTAACACTATCCTTGAATATAAGGGAAAATTAACTAGAATTAACTACCGCAAACACGAATTGGGGGAATAATAGGGGAATATGAAGAATTAAAAAACCCTAATCCCTTAATAATAAAGGAATTAGGGTTGTTTTAAAGTGCGGATAATAGGACTCGAACCTACACGCCTTGCGGCACCAGATCCTAAGTCTGGCATGTCTACCAATTTCACCATATCCGCGAAAATGTGAGTGCAAATATACAACTAATTATAAATTATGAATTATGAATTATGAATTATTTCAATCTCTTTTTTGTATTTTTGGGTTTATAAAAAACTAACATTCCTATGAACCCAATTAAAACATACGTACAAGAAAACAAAACGCGCTTCATAAACGAGTTAATCGAATTACTAAAAATCCCATCGGTTAGTGCCGATGCTGCTTATGCTCAAGATGTTATCAATACTGCTGATGCCGTAAAAGAAAGCCTTGAAAAAGCCGGTTGCGACTTTGTTGAGATTTGCGACACACCCGGTTACCCAATCGTTTATGGCGAAAAAACAATTAATCCTGAATTACCTACTGTTTTGGTTTATGGACACTATGATGTGCAACCACCTGACCCAATGGAATTATGGACTTCTCCCCCATTTGAACCCGTAATTAAAACAACCGAAATTCATCCCGAAGGTGCTATTTTTGCCCGTGGCGCGTGTGATGATAAAGGTCAAATGTACATGCACGTCAAAGCATTGGAATATATGGTGCAATCCAAAACATTACCTTGCAACGTGAAATTCATGATTGAAGGTGAAGAAGAGGTAGGTTCCAAAAGTTTGAGCTGGTTTGTAGAACGCAACCAAGAAAAACTAAAATGTGACGTTATTCTAATTTCGGATACGGGAATGATTTCCAATCAGCAGCCTTCAATAACAACAGGTTTGCGAGGTTTGAGCTATGTTGAAGTGGAAGTTACAGGCCCAAATCGCGATTTACATTCGGGTTTATATGGAGGTGCGGTGGCCAATCCGATAAATGTTTTAGCCAAAATGATTGCGTCACTTCATGATGAAAACAATCAAATTACCATTCCTGGTTTTTATGATAATGTAGAAGAATTATCATTGGAAGAACGCGCCGAAATGGCAAAAGCGCCTTTCAATTTAGATAATTATAAAAAAGCATTAAACCTGAATGATGTTTATGGCGAAAAAGGCTATGTAACCAACGAAAGAAACTCCATCCGACCAACATTAGACGTTAATGGAATTTGGGGCGGATACACGGGCGAAGGCGCCAAAACCGTTATTGCAAGCAAAGCATTTGCGAAAATTTCAATGCGATTGGTTCCAAATCAAGATTGGGAAACCATCACCGAATTATTCACGAAACATTTCACAAGTATTGCACCAGCTGGCGTTTCCGTGAAAGTCACACCACATCACGGCGGTCAAGGTTATGTCACCCCAACGGATAGTATCGGCTACAAAGCCGCAAATATGGCCTACACAGAAACCTTTGGCGTTCCTGCAATTCCAGTTCGTTCTGGGGGAAGTATTCCAATTGTAGCGTTGTTTGAAAAAGAATTAAAAAGCAAAACAATCCTTATGGGATTTGGATTA
>CAIMBK010000113.1 GCA_903839195.1 uncultured Bacteroidota bacterium
GCACTAACTGATTTCCAATTTGTGGCGGTTCCAATTTGATTAGGCGTATAATTTTGTATTGTTGTGCCATTACCTAATTCTCCAAAGTTATTCATTCCCCAGCTCCAAAGTGTTCCATCAGTTTTTATAGCCAATATATGTGTTGAAACAGATATGTTTTTCCAATTGTTTAAAGTTCCTAATTGTGTCGGTATACTTTTATTAATTGTAGTACCATCTCCAAGTATACCAGTAGTATTATCTCCCCAAACCCATAGTGTCCCATCCGTTTTTATTGCAAAGCAACTAGTGTAGTATGTAGATGCAACTAACCAATTATTTGCAGTACCAATTTGTACAGGAGTATAATTTTCTACAGTAGTACCAATTCCTAGTTGCCCTTTGTTATTGTATCCCCAACTCCAAAGTGTTCCATCAGTTTTTACAGCAATATTGAAATCGTATCCTGAGGATACAGATTTCCAGTTGGTTGAGTTTCCGATTTGAGTAGGAGTATAGTTATTTATCGTTGTTCCATTGCCCAGTTGACCTCTAAAATTATCTCCCCAAGTCCAAAGTGTACCATCTGTTTTAATGGCTGCTATATGATAACTACCATTACTAATAGACTTCCAATTATTTGCTGTACCAATTTGAATTGGAGTTGGTGTACTATATCCATTACCTGTATTTGGGTCGAATAGCCCATTTATTAGTGTACTATCTCCATTAGACCACAAAGTACCATCAATTCGTATCTTAAAACAATTATAACCATATCCACCCTCATAAATTGAATTCCAACATTGGGCATTTATGTTTAAACTTAGAAACAAAATTGTTATTAATAATAGTAATTTTCTCATAATTTATTTTTTTAAATTCAATTCAAATGTAAGTAAATTAATTAAAAACCAAGTTGTTAAATACGTTTTATAAAAAAATACTGCTTTTAGCCGTCAGCTGTTTGCCACTTCACAAATCCCAAATCCCAAATCCCAAATCCCAAATCCCAAATCCCAAATCCTAATTCCCAAATCCCAAATCCCAATTCCTTTCTTTTATTACAATTCAAAAAAAATCCTATCTTTATCCAAACCAAAAAACCAAAAAAGATGCAAGACAACAACCAAGACGATTTTAAACGCGAACTCGGATTACTCGACGGAACCATGCTGGTAGTGGGTTCGATGATTGGCTCAGGAATATTTATTGTGAGTTCGGACATGATTCGGCAAGTGGGTTCTGCGGGTTGGCTCACGCTAATTTGGGTGCTTACGGGATTGATTACCGTAATTGCCGCCGTGAGTTATGGCGAGTTGAGCGCGATGTTTCCCAAAGCCGGTGGACAATATGTTTACCTGAAAGAGGCCTACGGAAAACTGACTGGGTTTTTGTATGGTTGGAGTTTCTTTGCGGTAATTCAAACGGGTACCATTGCGGCTGTTGGCGTGGCTTTTTCTAAGTTTTCGGCCTATTTATATGAGCCTTTGAGCGATGAAAATATTCTGTTTGAAATGCGGAGTTTTAAGCTAAATGCGGCACAAATCGTATCAATTATTACGATTGTTTTTCTGACGTATCTGAATAGTCGTGGGGTAAAAAACAGTAAGATTCTGCAAACAGTGCTTACGATTATTAAAATATTATCGCTTCTTGGCTTGATTTTTTTCGGTTTTACTTTGGCAGCAAAAACAGCAATTTGGGATGCCAATTGGGCGGATGCGTGGTCCACTCGTTCGTTTGTGAAAGACACATGTTCGTGGTTACCCATTAGCGGAACGGCATTAATTACTGGGATTTCGGCGGCCTTTGTGGGATCGATATTTTCTAGTGATGCTTGGAATGGCGTGACGTTTATTGCAGGCGAAATAAAAAACCCAAAGCGAAATGTGGGTTTGAGTTTGTTTTTGGGAACCTTAATCGTAAGTGTGATTTATGTTTTGGCCAATTTGATGTATTTGGCGGTTATTCCGTTGAACGAAATTGCTACCGCCCAATCGGATAGGGTAGCGGTGGTTGCGTCACAATATATTTTCGGAAATATAGGCACGTTGATTATCGCGGTAATGATTATGATTTCGACTTTTGCTTGTAATAATGGTTTGATTATGGCGGGTGCTCGGGTGTATTATACGATGGCAAAAGATGGTTTGTTTTTCAAAAAAGCCGCTAATTTAAATTATGCAGGCGTTCCGTCATGGGCGTTGTGGGCGCAATGTTTTTGGGCTTCTGCCTTGTGCTTGACCGGGAAATATGGCGATTTATTGGATTTTGTTGTTATCATTGTTTTAATATTTTACATCTTGACTATCTACGGAATATTCATTCTACGCAAAAAAAGCCCAGATGCCGAAAGACCTTATAAAGCGTTTGGTTATCCTTTTTTACCAGCGTTATATATTCTTGCCGCCAGTGCCATTTCGATAGCGTTGTTGGTTACGAAAACCAGCACCTGCGGTTGGGGCGTACTAATCATGTTGACCGGAATTCCGATTTATTATTTTACGAAATCGAAAGGGGAATAGGAATGCTAGCTAACAGAAAAATCCGTTTCAAATTAATGAAACGGATTTTTTTGTCGAATAATAAGTAAGATGAAATTATAGTATTAATCGAATTATTTGGCCCTTTTTGGTAATCATTTCCAACTGAATGGAATCGTTATTTTCTTTGTTGGATAAAATTTTAGAAACGGTTTCTAAATCTATCGCTTGTTGGTTGTCGATGCTAATGATGATGCCGCCAATTAAATCTTTGGCATATCCATTTAATTTTTCATTATCAATATCCGAAACTTTTACACCAAAGTTGATGTTGAATCTTTGTTTATCAGAAGCGGTTATTTCTTGAAGTTGAAGACCCTTAAACTCCGAAATAGAATTTTCATTTTTTATTAATGTAACTGGAACGGTCATGGTTTTTTCATTTCTAATATAGGTAACTTTCACCACATCGTTTGGTCTTTTAGAATAAATATAACTGGTCAATTCCTCAAAAGTTGCAATTTTTTGATTGTCTAATTGGATAATAATATCGCCTTTTGCCAATCCCGCTTTTTCTGCCCCGGATTTTTTGTTGACTTTTTTGATATAAAAACCTTCCGTTTGTTTCACGCCCAATTCTTTGGAAGCATTGTTGTTTAATTCGCCTCCTTCAACGCCTAAAATACCTCTTTGAACATTTCCAAATTCCATAATATCTTGAATGATTTTTCGAGCAATATTCGAAGGAACCGCAAAAGAATAACCCACATAGGAGCCTGTCGCAGAAGAAATCATCGTGTTGATTCCGATTAATTCGCCATTGGTATTTACCAAAGCGCCACCGCTATTTCCTGGATTCACAGCCGCATCAGTTTGAATAAAAGATTGAATGCCATTGGTTCCTAAATTCCGAGCTTTTGCCGAAATAATCCCAGCGGTTACAGTTGAATTTAAGTTATACGGATTTCCAACAGCCAAAACCCATTGTCCGACTTTTACATTATCCGAATCGGCAAAGGTTGAATAAGGTAATTTTTCGTCAGCATCTATTTTTAATAAAGCAATATCCATTTTGGAATCGCTTCCAACGAGTTTGGCTTTGTACGCTTTTTTATTGTTTAAGGTAATTTCAATTTCGGTGGCGTCTTTGATAACATGATTATTGGTAACGATATAACCATCTTCCGAAATAATAACGCCCGAACCGGTTCCAACTTGTTCTTGTTGTTGCTGCCCTTTAAATCCATAGAAAAATTCCATTATTGGATTAGAAATGGTGGTGTAGGAAACGTTTTTTACGTGGACAACTGTGTGAACGGCTTTGTCGGCTGCCACTGTAAAATCAGAATCTTCAGGAACAAAACCGACGTTTTTTCCGTAATTTTCCGGAGCCATTGTTACAATTGATTTTGGTTTCGAAAAGTAGCCGTCGCTATCAAAAAGAAGTTTGTAAGCTCCGAGGGTTGTGGCGCCACTCAACAACGACACTAAAAATAAGTTTGAAAATTGTTTCATCTTGTTTAAAATTATTTTTTGAATTATTGTATTGTAAAAATATAAAAAGAAATAAATTCAAAATCATCTTTAACGCACGTTTAACAATGATTAACATTTCATTAATATTCGTACTTTTGTATCAATCAATATCAAAAATGGAGCTAACTTTTTATAAATACCAAGGAACTGGAAATGATTTTGTGATGATCGATAATCGACAAGCCACTTTTCCTGTTACCAATGTCAAACTTATTGAAAGTTTGTGCGACCGACGTTTTGGTATCGGAGCCGATGGATTGATTTTGCTCGAAAATGACACACAAGCCGATTTCAAAATGGTTTATTTCAATTCGGATGGCAATCAAAGTACGATGTGTGGCAATGGGGGAAGGTGTATTGTGGCTTTCGCCAAAAAACTTAAAATCATCGACAATCAAGCTGCATTTAATGCTATCGACGGGTTGCATCACGCTACAATTGCTGCGGACGAAACGGTTTCTTTACAAATGAAAAATGTAGAATCAATCAATGTTACGCCAAAATATGTTTTCTTAGACACGGGTTCGCCCCATCATGTTGAAATGGTTTCTGATCTTAAAAATTTTGATGTCAAACAGAATGGCGCTGAAATTCGTTACAGCACTTTGTATGGAAAATCAGGAAGTAATGTCAATTTTGTGGAGCAAATAAATGAAAATACGTTTGCCATTCGAACCTACGAACGAGGCGTTGAAGACGAAACGTTGTCGTGTGGAACGGGTGCTACCGCTGTGGCAATTGCGATGAAAAAAATCGGAAAAACCGATTCAAACGACATTAATATCAACGTACAAGGTGGCAATCTTTCTGTTTCTTTTACGCCAATGGATACTATTTTTACCAATGTTTTTCTTAAAGGACCCGCAAAGTTTATTTTTGAAGGCGTTATTTCAATATAAATAAATCACAAAACGATCAATTTGAACACATTAAAAGGCAATACCATTTATCTTCGAGCGCTTGAGCCAAACGATTTGGATTTTGTTTACGAAATGGAAAATGACGAATCTATTTGGGAAATTAGCAATACGCAAACGCCTTATAGTCGTTTTTTAATCCGACAATATTTGGAAAATGCCCATCAGGATATTTATGAAGCCAAACAATTGCGATTGGCAATTTGTAAAAATGACGATTTTTCGGCCATTGGATTGATTGATTTATTCGAATTTGATCCAAAAAATAACCGCGCTGGAATTGGCATTTTGATAAAAAATAGTGAAAACAGAACACAAGGATTTGGTTCTGAAGCACTTGAATTGCTTATTGATTTTGCTTTTCAACAATTAAATTTGAATCAATTATATGCAAATATTAATCCTGAAAATAAAGCCAGTTTGCGTCTTTTTGCTAAATTTGGCTTTGATAATATTGGCATAAAAAAACAATGGAATTTAGTGAATGGTCAGTACAAAGACGAAGCGCTTTTCCAATTAATTAATAAAAAATAAAAGAGTTTGAAAGTTAAAAAAATTGTAAGCATTGCTTCTGTGGTAGTCATTTTGGCGCTTTTGATTTATGGTGTTTATTTGTATCGCGCTATTTTTTCAGAGAATACCACTTTCTCAGAAACCGAATTTTATGTTCACATTCCTTCTGAATCCAACTATGAAGAAGTTAAAGCAATTATAAGTCCGTTTGTTAAAAACATGGAACATTTTGAAATGATTGCCAACAAAAGGTCGTATCCCGAGAATGTGAAATCCGGACGCTTTTTGTTCAAAAAAGGCATGAATAGTTTCGATTTGGTTTCGACTTTGCGACAAAATGTGCCGGTTAAATTGGCGTTTAATAATCAAGAACGTTTGGAAAATTTTGTTGGAAGAGTGGGTTCCCAAATTGAAGCCGATAGTATTTCTTTGCTAAAAACGTTCAAAGATTCAACTTTTTTAAAAGAAAATGGATTTACTGAAGATAATGTTATAAGTATTTGCATTCCAAATACATATGAGTTTTATTGGAACACATCGGCATTGAAATTCCGTGATAAAATGATCAAAGAATATCGTAAATTTTGGAATCCTGCGCGGACTTCTCAAGCGGCAAAATTGGGATTAACGCCAATTCAAGCCACAATTTTAGCGTCCATTGTGCATAAAGAAACAGTAAAAAAAGATGAACGACCAAGAGTGGCGAGGGTTTATTTGAATCGAATGAATTTGCAAATGCCGCTTCAAGCGGATCCAACCGTTATTTTTGCTAAGAAAAAACAATTGGCCAATTTTGACACGATTATCAAAAGAGTCTATTTTAATGACCTAAAAATAAATTCGCCATTTAACACGTACGCCAACATTGGATTGCCGCCAGGACCAATTGCCATGCCTGATATTACTGCAATTGAGGCCGTTTTGAAACCCGAAAAAAACGACTTTATCTATTTCTGTGCCAGCGTAACCAAATTTGGGTATCATGAATTTGCTTCCGATTTGAATCAACACGCAGCCAATAGAAAAAAATATGTAGAATGGCTCGAAAAGCAAATCGCTGAAAGCAAAATGGCTAAATAATTCCGGGTAATTTCCCCTCTATAATTACTGATTTTTCTTACAATACTAGCACTTTAACAGCCTAAAAAGTTGTTTTAATTAAAATAATGTATATTTGTGGCGTAGAAATTTCTTAACTCTGAAACTTATCTATAAAATAAAGACAATATTTTAAGTGTTTTTGTTTTACTAAGTTTTGTTGTTTTCAATATAAAAAGCAATTTAAATTTCTTTCTATTTTTGAAAACTTCGTTGAGAAGAAAAACAAAACATGTTAAAAAAAGGAATTTTTTATTCAATTCTGATTCTTGTTGTGGTGTTTTTAAGTTCCGGCTTTAAACCCTTTAAATCAGAAAACTTCGAATGGTTTCGTGTTGATAATAGTGAAAATAGAACTTATATTTTCCCATCAATGAAACAAAATGATTACAAAACTATGAATGTTCCTTTCACCGGGAAATTTTTCATCGGTTACAAAGAAGCAATTGCATTTCGAGAATCACAAGGTAAATATCACCGAATCAATTCGTTAGGTTATTTAGGTAAATATCAATTTGGTAAAGAAACCCTAAAAACCATCGGAATTCATGATAGCGCTGCTTTTATCGAAAGTCCAAAACTTCAAGAAAAAGCGTTTACCGCTTTGCTTTCCAGAAACAAATGGAAACTTAGAAAAGAAATCGAAAGATTTGAAGGAAAAATAATTGGTGGCGTCCGAATTACCGAATCTGGAATTTTGGCCGCAGCTCATTTAGGAGGCGTTGGATCGGTTAAACGATTTTTGTATAGCAACGGAAAACGGAAATGCAAAGACGGCTATGGAACTTCGATAAAATGTTATTTCAGGGAATTTGGCGGTTATGAAACGGCTGCCATTGAGCCGCATCGCAATCCGAAAGTTAAATAAATACTGTTTAAAAACCTGTCAACCGGCAGGTTTTTTACATTTTATGAATAATGAAAATGGTGGGTCTATTGTGTAAATCCACTTTTGCGTTTTTCCAATCTGAGGCTCTTTTAGTTTTGATATATTCGGTCGGAAGGGTTATATCAGTGGCAATACAAAGCAAGGTTCCAGGTTGAATCGCTTGCAAAATATCCTCGAGCATTTTGTTATTTCTAAAAGGAGTTTCAATGAAAATTTGAGATTGATTTTTGTCTTGTGATAATTTCTCTAAATTTTTTAACGCCACTTTCTTTTCTCCTTTATCAATTGGAAGATAACCATTAAAAGCAAAACTTTGCCCGTTCATTCCCGATGCCATCATGGCCAATAAGATGGACGAAGGTCCAACGAGTGGAACTACTTGAATGCCTTTTTCGTGGGCTAATTTCACGATAACCGCACCAGGATCAGCCACTCCAGGGCAACCTGCTTCCGACATTAGGCCAACATTTTTTCCTTCCAAACAGGGTTTGATCATTTCGGCGTATTCGGATTTTTCGGTATGTTTATTTAGCGCACTCAATCGTAAAGTAGCTTGAACTTTTTCTGGATGAATACTTTTTACAAAGCGTCTGGCCGTTTTTTCGTTTTCTACGATATAATCATCAATGAATTCAATGGTTCTTTTTACAGTTTGTGGTAAAACATCCAAGGGGTCGCTTTCGCCCAAAGTAGTTGGAATTAAATATAATTTGCCTAAAAACGGAATGGATTTCATAGGGAATTATTTAAAAGAATATTGGGTAATAAGTTGATTTGCGATTTTGGCACAAGCTTTATCTAAAAGTTCGAAAACGGCATCAAAATCTTTTTCTTCTCCATAATACGGGTCTGGAACAGCTTTGTTTTGATTTGGATAAAGTTCATTTAGAATTAATTGTACTTTTTTTTGTTGTTCTCCAGTTTCGGCCAAATGCATCACATCTTGATAATTTGATGAATCCATAACATAGATATAATCAAAATCTGTAAAATCGGAAATAGTAATTTGTCGACAAATTTGATTGGAAATTGTGATGCCTTTTTTGGAAGCCGCAGCAATCGAACGATAATCCGGTGGGTTCCCAACGTGCCAGTTTCCTGTGCCAGCGGAATCAACGATAAAATGTTCTTTAGGGAGTTTCGAAGCTAAAATTCCTTCTGCTAATGGTGAACGACAGATATTTCCTAGGCAAACCATTACAATTTTAATTGGCATTTTTACAAGGATAATTTCTTGTGAATATCTTCCACAAACTTTTTAAATTGTTTGTCTGTAGATACTAAATTGTCAACGGTTTTGCAAGCGTGTAATACGGTTGCGTGATCTCGGTCGCCAATTTGTGAGCCAATATTTGCTAAGGAAGCTTTGGTAAATTTTTTCGCAAAGAACATGGCCAATTGTCTGGCTTGAACCACGTGTCTTTTTCTAGTTTTAGATTGTAATGTTTCTAAATCCAATTGAAAATAATCGGAAACTATTTTTTGGATGTAATCAATAGAAACTTCACGTTTCACATTTTTCACAAATTTTTCAACTACTAGTTTCGCCAAATCAATGGTTACTTCTTTTTTATTGAAAGAAGATTGCGCAATTAAAGATATTATCGCTCCTTCAAGTTCACGAACATTTGATTTGATATTTCGTGCTACATATTCAATTATTTCTTCTGGAATTTCAACACCATCTCGATAAAGAATATTTTTCAAGATAGAAATTCTAGTTTCATAATCCGGTTGGTGTAATTCTGCAGAAAGTCCCCATTTGAAACGAGATAAAAGACGTTGCTCTATATCTTGCATATCAACTGGTGCTTTGTCTGAGGTAAGAATAACTTGTTTGCCGTTTTGATGCAGGTAGTTAAAAATGTGGAAAAACACATCTTGAGTTCCGGTTTTTCCTGATAAAAACTGAACATCATCGATAATCAAAACATCAATTAATTGATAAAAATGAATAAAATCATTTCTATTGTTTTTCTTAACGGAATCTATATATTGTTGTGTGAATATTTCTGCCGAAATGTACAACACGGTTTTTTCTGGATATTTGTCTTTTATTTCAACCCCAATAGCGTGAGCCAAATGCGTTTTTCCTAGTCCAACACCACCAAAAATTAATAAAGGATTAAATGATGTTCCGCCCGGTTTGTTGGCAACAGCCATACCAGCCGATCGAGCCAAACGATTGGAATCACCTTCAAGGAAATTTTCAAAACTATAATTAGCATTAAGCTGTGATTCGATTTTTAAATTTCTAATTCCTGGAATAACAAACGGATTTCTTAATTCAGGGTTTAGGTTTTTAAAAGGAGCGTCAACTTCTTGTGATTTCATAGGACTTCTATGAGCGCTTGGCAATTGTTCGGTAAATGGTTGTTTATTTCCATAAGTGTTCTCCATTTTAATTTTATAGAGTAACTTTGCGTTTTTTCCGAGTTCTTTGGTAAGCGCAACTTTTAATAATTTCACATAATGTTCTTCAAGCCATTCGTAGAAAAATTTACTTGGTACTTGAATGTACAACGCGTTATCGGTTAGTTCAACTGATTTTATCGGTTCAAACCATGTTTTATAGGCTTGATCTTGAATGTTGTCTTTTATAAAAGACAGACAGTTTTCCCATACTGATTCCGCAGTTTTACTCATTATAATATTAAAAGTTTATTTAGGTTAATTTAGGGTCTTAAGGCTCTGAAAAGTTGTAAAAAAGGCAGTGATTTTTCCAAGACACAAATATGTGAACAAAAATCGTTAAAAAAAAATAAATTAGTAGTTTATTTTTTAAAATTTTTGTTGTATGAAGAATAGTATATTTTAAAGCATTAATTAAATATTAAGTATGAAAGAGCATCAAGTTCAAGTTCGCGTTCGGTATTCTGAAACCGATCAAATGGGAGTTGTTTATCACGGAAATTATATTCCTTATTTTGAAATTGGAAGAGTGGAATGGTTAAGAAACAAAGGTGTTTCTTACAAAATGATGGAAGAAAATGGCATTGCGCTCCCTATAGTTTCTATGCAAATTAATTATAAAAAACCAGCCCGTTACGATGAACTCTTAACTATAAAAACCACCTTCAAAAGCCAAACTTCGGTAAAGATTGAGTTTGAATGCGAAATTTTCAACGAAGCATCCGACTTGTTAACAACTGCAAATTTCATCCTTGTTTTTGTTTCCCTGAATACGGGACGTCCCATTTCGCCACCGGATTATATTGAGGCGCTTTTGAGCGAATTAAAATAAAATAGATTAATCCTTTATTTGTATGGAAACGCCGAATATTTCGTTGAAAGCGGCAAAAACATTTGAAGCGTTTTTTTTACGAACGGCAATTTCAATTTTACAGGTTTCGGCTAAGTTTTGAGAAATTAG
This sequence comes from uncultured Bacteroidota bacterium, assembly GCA_903839195.1. Lineage (GTDB taxonomy): Bacteria > Bacteroidota > Bacteroidia > Flavobacteriales > Flavobacteriaceae > Flavobacterium. The sequence goes on from CAIMBK010000113.1 coordinate 10,792, forward strand.
TTCTAGATTTTTTTCTTTAATAACGCGCATTACTTTATTGATATTTTGATAATCAAATTCAATAATATAGCTAATGTCAATTGTTTTTTCAATTATTTCGGAAGCTTCAATTGCCATTTGGGCGCAAGTTTTATAGGCCGTTATCAAACCACCAACGCCTAATTTGGTTCCGCCAAAAAACCGAACAACTACAATTACTATGTTGGTTAATCCAAAAGATTGTATTTGACCATAAATTGGCATTCCAGCACTATTACTGGGTTCGCCGTCATCATTTGCCCGATATTGAAACGAAGTTGTTCCTGTTTGAAATGCATAACAAAAATGAACCGCGCCAAAATGTTTCTTGCGCAAGGGTTCTAAGATGGATTTTATTTCGTTTTCGGAAGTTATTGGAAAAGCATAGCCAAAAAACTTGCTGCTTTTTTCTTTAAATAAGACTTCTTCGGAAGGGTTTTTGATGGTTTTGTACGAATCGGTTGTATTCAATAGATTGTGATTTTGGCTTTAATTTACGGGATAAGTATCCGATTTTCAAATAGTTGAACAACATCTTCTTTTCCAACTTGTAAATTCCAAACATTTATTCCGAGCGCGGCAGCTGCATCGGTGTTTTCTTTTTTGTCATCAATAAATAAAGTCCGTTTTGGCGATAAATCATTTTTTTGAATAACATAATTAAAAATTTCGGCGTCGGGTTTTCGCATCCCTAATTCAAAAGAAAAATATACTTTTTCAAAACATTGATAAAAATCTCTATAAAAAGATTCGCCAACTTTGTGTTGAAACGTATCAATATGAATCGAATCGGTATTGCTTAAAAGAAAAAGTCGGTATTTTGAGGTTAATAATTGTAAAAATTCCAATCTATATAAAGGAAAATCCAACAAAATGGTGTTCCATGCAGCTCGAACCTCTTCATTTGAAGCGTTGGGTAAGTATTTTTGAAATCCTTCGATGAAATTCGATTCAGAAATTTGCCCTTTTTCGAATTGAGAATTAATTGTTCTTAGGTCATCATTCCAGTCATACAATCCCAATTTATTAAAAGCAAGCACAGGCGCTTCTTTATCAAGATTGATAAAAATGTCTCCAAAATCAAAAATTATAGTGTTCACCATGGTTTCGATATTGTATTAATTCATCAGTAATAAGTGCCTTTTTTTCAAAAGGTTTTTGGTCAATTATTGGCGCTTTTGTCCCCGATTTTAAATCTATTTTTCCAACAAAAATGCGTGCTTCGTCCCAAAGGTTTTCATCAATAAAACGTTGTAATGTGTCTCTTCCGCCTTCAATTAGTACTGATTGAATTTTGTTTTTATATAAAACATCTAAGATTTGGCGGGTACTATTGAAATGGAAGTCAATAGTTTCATAAACAATATTTTCTTTTTCTGATTCTTGTTTGGTTTCATAAATGAGTATTGTTTTAACTTCATTATCAAAGATATAACTTTCTTTTGATATACAATTTTTTCTGTCAATAACTATTCGAACTGGATTATTTCCCGTCCAATCCCGAACATTTAGTTTCGGATTATCTGCCAAAACAGTTGTTGTTCCAACCAAAATCGCCTGTTCTTCGCTTCGCCATTTGTGAACCAATTGTCTGGAATATGCATTTGAAATCCAAACGGGTGCTTGCGATTCTCTATTTTCGGGCGCAATAAATCCGTCTTGACTTTCGGCCCATTTCAAAATAATATAAGGTCTTTTTTGGATATGAAAAGTAAAAAAACGCTTGTTTAATTCATGACATTCTTTTTCTAAAATTCCAACGGTTACATTTTTCCCTGCTTCAATTAGTTTTTTGATGCCATTACCAGCTACTTTTTCGTTTGGATCGACGGTTCCAATTACCACATTTGGAATCTTATTTTGGATAATCAAATCGGCGCAAGGTGGCGTTTTGCCATAATGACTACACGGTTCTAAACTAACATATATCGTCGCTTTTGCTAATAATGATTTGTCTTTTACAGCACGAATGGCGTGTACTTCGGCATGAGATTCACCCGATTTTTTGTGCCAGCCTTCGCCAATAATATGGTCGTTGTAAACAATAACACTTCCTACCAAAGGATTCGGATAGGTTGTTCCTAAACCATTTTTGGCCAATTCGATGCAACGTTTTATGTAAAATTCATGTATCTTCACACCACAAAAATAAGACATTACTTTTAGAATGACATCGATACGAATAAGAGAAATCAAAAAGTCCGACAACCAACAAATTGCCGAAGTCATTCGTCAGGTTTTTATTTCTGATAATTATCCCAAATCGGGAACTGCTTTTGCCGACCCGCAACTGGATTGTATGTTTGAAACCTATAACCAACCCAAATCCTGTTATTTTGTTGTTGAAAAAGACGGAAAAATCCTTGGTGGTTGCGGAATTAATCAATTGAAAAACTCGGATGAAAACATTTGCGAATTGCAAAAAATGTACTTTCTTTCTGAAATTCGTGGCAAAGGTATTGGGTATTCAATGATTCAGGAATGTTTGAAAAAAGCGATGGAATTTGGATATGAAAAATGCTATTTAGAAACCCTTTCCGAGATGCTTCCTGCCCAAAAACTCTATCGAAAAGTTGGGTTTGATTATCTGGAAAAATCCCTAGGAAATACGGGTCACACCAATTGTCCGGTTTGGATGATTAAAGAATTAGTAATAAAAAATGAATAATTGAAAATGCTTGTAAAAACGTACAAATCCTTATTTCAAAAAGAACTTTCTTCGCTTTATGACGCTATGGAAATCGAGAGTTTCTTCTTTCTTATTTTGGAACAATTTAGGAATTTAAAACGAATTGATTTGGCGTTACAACCGGATTTAGAATTTACAGAAGCTGAAATTTCGCAATGGAATCTAGTTTTAGAACAGTTAAAAATAGAAATTCCGATTCAATATATATTAGGAAAAACTCATTTTTATGGTTTAGAATTTCAAGTAAATCCCAATGTTTTAATTCCAAGGCCCGAAACGGAGGAATTGGTCGATTGGATCATTAAAACGAATTCCAACGGTAATTTATCGCCGATAAAAATTATTGATATCGGAACAGGAAGTGGTTGTATCGCAATTTCATTGGCCAAAAACCTCCCAAACGCTTCCGTTTTTGCGCTTGATGTTTCCAAAAAAGCTTTGGAAATTGCCCAAATAAATGCCCTTCAAAATGAAACTAAGATAACTTTTATCGAAAATAATATTCTTGAAACTACTAATTTTGAGCAACAATTTGATGTGATTGTTTCCAATCCGCCGTATGTTCGAAATTTAGAAAAAGCCGAAATCAAGAAAAATGTTTTTGAGAATGAGCCTCATTTGGCTTTGTTTGTTGCTGATGATAATGCGTTACTTTTTTATAGAAAAATTGCTCAAATCGCTATGAAAAACCTCCAACCTAGCGGACAATTGTTTTTTGAAATTAATCAATATCTTGGAAAAGAAACGCTTGATTTGCTTGCCGATTTAGGGTTTCAAAATATAGAACTCCGTCAAGATATTTATGGAAATGATCGAATGATTTCTTGTAGAAAAGAAACAAATTGAACAAAAATTATTCGTAGCGCAAAGCTTCAATCGGATCGAGTTTGGAAGCTTTTAAAGCGGGATAAGAACCTGAAACGACCGCTACAATAAAGGTGGTAATAAAAGCCGCCACAATAGCCGCCCATGGAATTACGAAACTAAAATCGATGGCCGACGAAATTCCGTAACCGATTAATATTCCAAATATAATACCTACCATTCCGCCAATTTGCCCAATGATTAATGTTTCTATAAAAAACTGAAAAGCGATGGTGCTTCTTTTGGCGCCCAGAGCTTTCCGAACTCCAATTTCCCGCGTTCTTTCGGTAACCGAAACTAGCATGATATTCATTAATGCAATAGAAGAACCAAAAATGGTAATAATTCCGATAATCCAGGCCGAAGCGCTTAAAACACTGGTCATTTCTGAAATCCGATTGATTAAATCATCACTTCTTGAAACGCCAAAATTGTTGTCTTGAACCGGGCTCAATTTCCGAACGCGTCGCATTGTATTGTTTGCATTGGCAATGGCTTCTTCCAATAATTGGTCTTTTGAAACCATTGTACTAATAGAATAATTGATGCTTGGCGCCGTAAATAAAGAACGAGCCACTTGAATTGGAATTAATACTCGTAAATCTTGACTATTTCCAAAAGTGGAGCCTTTTTCTTTCAACATTCCGATGATTTTGAATTTGGCTCCCCGGATAGAAATTACTTTATCAATCGGATTGACGTCTTTTAATAATCCTTTTTCAAAATCGGAACCAACGATACAAGTATAAGTATTATTGTCAACATCAAAACTCGTGAAATTTCTACCCATGGTTGTTTCTAAACCCGAATTTGCCAAAAAATGTTCGTCAACTCCCAAAACAGAAATTTCTGGATCCGTTTTTTGGGATTCAAATTTTACTTCGGCTTTTGAAGTCGCGGTAAATGATAGTGAGGTTTCTGTAAATGGATATTTGTAGGACTGTTTGAAGGCTTTTGCTTCAGGATAGGAAATAATCGGATTAGATCTTTCAATTTCATCTCCGCCACGTCTTCGGATGCTCGTTTCGTATTGACTTATATTAAAAGTATTGGAACCCATGGAAGCAAAATTGGTTGACAACGTATTTTTTAAGGCCGAAACAACTGTTAATATTCCCACCAAGGCTGTAATTCCGATGGCGATAATTAATATGGTAAGTATGGTTCGAAGTAATTGTGTTCGAATGGATCCTATGGCGATTCTAATATTTTCGGAAATTAATGTAAACATCTTAAAAAGTTTGAGACGAAATTACGCTTTTTGTAACAAGTTTGGAAACGAAGTGGTTATATTTATATAAAAAATAAGATATTTGCATATTGATTTTGGTTTTTATTAAATCCAAATCCCAAATCCTAAATACTAATTGCACAATGGCTTCAAAACCAAGTATTCCAAAAGGCACGCGTGATTTTTCTCCAGAAGAAGTAGCAAAACGCCACTATATTATTCAAATTATGAAAACTAATTTTGAAAAATATGGTTTTCAACCTATTGAAACACCTTCTTTCGAAAATTCTGAAACCTTGATGGGCAAATACGGAGAAGAAGGTGATCGATTGATTTTTAAGATTTTGAATTCAGGCGATTATTTGGCCAATGCCAATGAAATGGCTTTGCAAAATAAAGAAAGTAATAAATTGACTTCAAGTATTTCCGAAAAAGCCCTTCGGTATGATTTGACCGTTCCCTTTGCTCGTTATGTGGTTCAACACCAAAACGAAATAGAATTTCCATTTAAAAGATATCAAATTCAGCCCGTTTGGCGCGCTGATCGACCGCAAAAAGGACGTTTTAGAGAATTTTTTCAATGTGATGCCGATGTGGTTGGTTCAAAATCATTATGGCAAGAAGTAGAATTAGTGCAACTTTATGATGCTGTTTTTGCTGAATTGGGATTGAAAGGCGTTGTCATAAAAATTAACAACCGAAAAATTCTATCTGGAATTGCCGAAGTCATTGGCGCATCTGATAAATTGATTGATTTTACGGTGGCTTTGGACAAATTGGATAAAATAGGAGAGGATGGTGTCAAAAAAGAAATGCTCGAAAAAGGGATTTCGCCAGAGGCGCTCAAAAAAGTGCAGCCTTTATTCAATTTCACTGGAACCATTACTGAGAAAATAGAAAAATTATCGCAGCTTTTAGCTACGTCTGCAGAAGGAATGAAAGGCATTTCCGAATTGCAATTTATTTGTGAAAACGCATTAAATATTGGATTAAACACTGCCGTTCTTGATCTCGATGTGACTTTGGCTCGTGGATTAAATTATTATACAGGTGCTATTTTTGAAGTTGCACCGCCTCAATCGGTGGCCATGGGGTCTATTGGTGGCGGAGGAAGGTACGATGATTTGACGGGAATTTTTGGATTGAAAGACATGAGTGGCGTGGGGATTTCATTTGGTTTGGATCGAATTTATTTGGTTTTAGATGAATTAAATTTATTTCCCGAAACGGTGGCTTCTACTTCGAAGGCATTGTTTATTAATTACGGCGAAAAAGAAGCGTTTTATTGTATGAAAGCCATTCAAAAACTTCGAAATTCAGGTTTAATAGTGGAAATGTATCCGGATGCGGTAAAAGTGGGAAAACAATTTCAATATGCCGATAAACGCGGAATTCCATTTGCCGTAATTGTTGGTGAAACCGAAATGAATGAAGGAAAATTTGCTCTGAAAAACGTAGCTTCAGGGGAACAATTTTTACTCGATCTCGAAGCACTTCAAAAACATTTAGGAAACTAATTTGTATTAAATTTTGGTCTATTTTTCTCCAAATAAATAATTTTTATCTGTTAAACAATTGTTATTAATTTCGCTTAATATGTTAATTTTTTTATAAATTAATCATTAAGATTTAAATTTATCCACTTGTATTACTTTGATAAACAAATATTTAAATGATATGAAAACAAAACTATTTTTACTATTTTTTTTGATTTTTCAATTAACCGAGGCACAAAACATTACTTTTTCAGACCCAGTTCTTAAAGATTTTTTGCTGATTGCAACTACTAATTTTAATCAAGATCCAAATAATTACATCACATATCCACCAATTGACGCTAATAGCGATGGCGAAATTTCGTTTTCGGAAGCTTTAAGTGTTATCGGTTTGGATTTATATTATTTGAACATAACTGATTTAGAAGGTTTGCAATATTTCACTAATCTAAAAGTGATTACGACCTATTATGCTAATTTTCCGAATTTCAACCAACCTACTTTGGTAAATCTGGAGCAATTAAGTCTCTTAAATTCGGTCGGTTATTCGTCATTGACTTCTGTGGATGTTTCTAATAACACTAATTTAGTTAAGTTACAATGTTCGAGCGATTTAATAACTTCTTTAGACTTATCAAATAATACCCTTTTACAAACGGTTGACATTTATTGTCCATCGTTAACAGCAGTAAATTTCAGCAATTTGGTTAATTTAAAAAACTTAAGTTATATAGGGAAATTACCAACAATTGATATTTCAGATGCTGTAAATTTGTTAAATTTAAATTGTATAGGTTCTTCGGGTACTTATTCTTATCCGTTAGAAAATCGTTTAACTTCGATAGATTTATCCAATCAAACAAAATTGATAAATTTAGATCTAGCTGGTAATTTGTTATCCAGTTTAGATTTGAGTTTTTGTCCAAATCTAGAACGGATTTCCATTTCAAATAATCTACTTAGTACTTTAAATATTACTAATGTGGCTTATGTCAAAAACTTCTTTTGTGAAGGAAATTTACTTACTGATTTGAATGTGGATGCGATGTTTAATTTGAAGAATTTTTCTTGTAAAAATAACCAACTAACCAGTTTGTCAACTAAAAATAGAGTCATAGAAGAGTACATTGATTTTTCGGGGAATCCTGATTTAAATTCCATTTGTTGCGATGCCAATGAAGTTGTATATATGCAAAATCTATGTTTATTAAACAATAATGATACGGTTGTTGTCAATTCAAATTGTGGCGCATCATCCAAAATAGCGATGTATCCGAATCCAGTTAAAGACATGCTTCATTTAAAATCTTCAATTAGCATTTCAAAAGTAGAAATTTTTAGTACTAGTGGATTATTAGTTATGAAGGATGAGTCTGAAAGCGATGTTATTGATATGAATGTTTTAAAATCTGGAATGTATTTCATTAGAGTTTACAGTAGCGATGGGGTTGCTGTCATGAAATTTATAAAGCAATAGCTTGAAATTTAAAAGACCTTTTTTACTTCAATAGGACTGTAGAATTTATTTTTCGCAGTCTTTTTTAGTTTTATTTGCTATGGTTTTATAGATCGTTTTGATTTTTAATGTTTTACATAAATTAAACACCTTGAATAAAAAGAAGCTACTTTAAATAAATTTCAATTGAAACAAATTAACCCTATAAATGATACTTTTTCGCCAAGACTAATTTTGGCTTTTCGTCTATTTTTACAAAAAACATTACTTAAATAAAATATTATGAAAACAAAAATTACTTATTTATTTTTATTACTTCCTTTATTAATATTTGCTCAAGGTCCATTCAATTTTGACACTACAACAGAGGGGTTTACGTGCAATTCTAATGGAGGAGCTGCAGGCGCACACACAGTAACACAGTCAGCTGGGGATTTAAGGGTTGATTTTGTCACAGGTACGGGTAATAACCCTACTATTAGAAAGACGGATGCCGGTATTGATGCGGATACAAATATCAACTTTATTGAAATACGATTGAAAAACGTAAGTACTATAAGCTATTTAAGATTGTGTCCGGCAACAACTGGAACTAATTATGGAAATGTTCTAATTTCTTCCGCCGATACGGAATACCATACTTACTTTATTGATGTAACTGCATGGACAGGAAATCCTGTTGGTATTGATATAATGTGTAAAAAAAACACTGTAGCTTCAGGTAGTGGTCAGGCCTATACGCCTGCAGCAGGAGAATATATTCTAATTGATTACATTAAGCCATTGGCTTACCTTGTAACGCCAGAAGTTAACGTTTTTAATTTTGATACAACAACCGAAGGTTTTACGAATCTTACAAGATCAGCGGCTGTTCAAACAACGGAATCGTCAAGAGCAACTTTAATGATCAACTGTACAACTGTAGCCTCTACAAATGCTAAAGTAGCTTTATCATCATTACTTGCTCATGTTGAAGGAACAAATAAATACGCGCACATCACTTTAAAAAATACCTCAACCAATACATTGTTTCAATTAAATGGAAAAGCAACCGTTTTAGGAATTGCTGGTGTAGCAACTACTTTTAATCCAATTCAAACCTATACTTCCTCGGATGCTGACTATAAAACCTATGATTTTGATTTAACTACTTGGGATAATGGTTATCAATTTCCGGAATTAAACTTTGCAGTTAAAGACACATGGTCAGCAACACCGGTAACTTATGCCGTAAATGATGAAGTTATTTCTTCAAATAGCACGTACAAAAACTTAACGGGTATAAATACTGCAAACTCTCCAAGAGCTGATATAATAGCTAATGCTGCTGCGGTTCCAGCTCTTCCTCAAAATTGGGAATTAGTTGGAACAGAAGGAGCGCTTCTTGATCTTACTAATTCTGTATATGTTGATTCAATTGTTTTTGATAATGTAGTTCCTGCAGCTTTAGGTACTGCTGATTTTGGAAATACGAACAATACAATTTCATTATATCCAAATCCAGCACAAGAGGTTTTGAATATAACTTCATCTAATAGCATTACCAAAATTGAAGTATATGATATGCAAGGTAGAAACGTAGCATCTAACATCAATGCTTCAGTTGTGAATGTAGCAGCTTTAGTAAAAGGAGCTTATATTGTTAAAGTGGTTCAAGAAAATGGTAGTGTTGTTGCAAAACAATTTATTAAAAAATAATTTCCTTTAATATTAAGAAATAATAAATTATCAAAAAGAGCATTCTAATTTATTTACAATTGGGATGTTCTTTTTTAATAAGCAAACCACTGGTTTTTGAGATGTATTTTTGTTCTAGTGTCACGTTTTAATATTAAGTTTTCCCATTAACTTTAAGTCCAAGCTAAATTAGTAAATCAATTTGATTATGAAAGTTCATTATAAACATATCGCCTTAGTTGGCTTTTTTCTATTTTTTATTATAAAATCACAAGCACAAAAAATAGCTGTGCCCATTAGTTCATATGGTGTTTGGGATCGTGGAGGAGGAGTTGATGATTATTCCGATTCAAAGGCCGACTTTGTTTTGGGCATAGAAGTCTCAGCTACATGGGCAGAAGTGCAATCCATGGGGCCCGGAAAATATGATTTTTCGCAATTTCAAGAAGTATTAAATACAGCAGCCAAATATCATAAAATAGTAAAAATAAGTATAAATGTAGGGCCAAATTCTCCTTTATGGCTCTATGATAATGGTGTGCCATTGGTCAAAGTAATTAGCAAAAAACCTGAAAAACATGCAATAAAATTTTCCAATTACCCCTTTTATTTAAATGAAAATCATAAGAAATATTATTTTGAATTGATAAAACAATTCTCACTTTTTTTAAGAAATCAGCCTAAAGAAAAATTTGATTGTATTGCTTTTGTACAAGTAAAAACAGGCGCTACTGGTGACGAAGAACCCTACAAAGGAGAACCTGAAGATGAAAAATTTGCAATTGATAAAAAAAAGGTATGGGAAGAATATCGGATAGAAGCATTCGAGCAATTTAAGAAGTATTTTAATGATGTATCTGACCGTCAAATTGTGTTAACATTTAATAATGTTGATCCTATAAAAAGTCCCGTTGCTAACAATTGGGTGATGAATACGATCGACCCGAAAATTGGATTTGGTATAAAAGGAGGCGCCTACAATAGAGGACACCATTTAACTGGCGAACAATCATTCAAAGAACAATGGACGCCTTATCTTATTAATCCTAAAGGGATGAAACTTTTCTCAGCTTCTGAAATGGATGAATCTTGGAGAAAAGAAATATTTAACATCAATACAGAATTGGCTTTTTATTGGTCAGCCCTTAGTGGAATTAATACAGGATTATCGTCTTATAATTGCTCCAAAAGAGCAATCCAATATGCTATGGAGCATCAGGAAATTAGAGACATTTTTAAAATGTACAATAAATACGCACAGCAGGTTTATCCAGCTTCTGCCACTACGGCCTTTTCTGTATTTCACGAAGGTTTAAATGCCGCTGATACCATTAAATTCCCAGAGAAAAAATTCGGGAATGCAAAATCGAAAAACTTGGAACGCTATACTAACATTTGTAATGCCTATGCCTCAAGAGGGGCAAAAATGGATGATTTAGAAGCAGCCGATATAGGTCAAGTAAATCAAAGAGAGAGACAAAAGGGATATAACGATGCTGGATGGGACATTGCCGAAGGAAATTTTGAACGTTTCTTGTATCAAATTAAACCCGACGAAACTTCCATAGGGCTTTTCAGGGTTAGAGGTGAGATAGACAAAACCTCCTCTAAATACGATCGTTTTGCTCGTTCTTTTGAAAATGCGACAGGAAAAAATACTATGTATTTTAAATTTGATGACGAGATGTTTATCGCTTCAAAACCGAAAAGTTTAAAATTTACCATCACTTGGCTGGATAAAAACCCGGGTTCAACTTGGGCATTACAATACAATAAAGGAAAACAAATGAAAACGGCTCTTGATATAAAAGGAAAAGGCGATAACCAGTGGAAAACCGAAACAGTTGAGGTTTCTGACATGCAGTTAAACCATAGTGGAAAAATGGAGTCTGATTTTATATTGGTAAATACCGATTCAATCGATGATATTTTTAACGGCATTGAAGTAAATATTCAACGAAAATAAATTAATACACCACCATGGATCTAAAAAAAATGAAAAATAGTTTTTATTTATTGAACTCTTCTTTCTTGTTAATATTAAGTTTTTTCCATTCGATTGAAGGAGTTGCTCAAAATAAGCGCCCAAATATTCTTGTTATTATGGGGGACGACATCTCAAGAAATAGTATGGGGGTGTATGGTTCTAAATATATTAAAACACCCAATTTTGATCGAATTGCAAATGAGGGCGCGCTTTTTACCAATGCTTATGTTTGTAATCCAAAATGTTCACCATCCAGAGCTTGTTTCTTAACCGGAAGGTATTCTTGGCAATTGGAAGAAGCGGCTAATCACATTCCTGTTATACCGCCCAAATGGAAATTTTATCCTAAATTATTAGAAGAAAGCGGTTATACAATAGGCTATACTGGTAAAGGCTGGGGTCCTGGAGTTTACTACGGGGAACACAATCCTGCTGGCTGGGAATACAATGACATCTCACTTATTCCCCCTTATAAAGGGATAAGTAAACAAGATTACGCATCAAACTTCGAGGCATTTCTAAGCAAAAGTGACACGGAAAAGCCATTTTGCTTTTGGTTTGGAACCCATGAGGCGCACCGTAAATATGAAAAAGATTCGTATAAAAAGGAGAATAAAGATTTGAGTAAAGTTACGGTTCAACCTTTTTTTCCTGACAATGAATTAGTTCGTGGTGATTTGGCTGATTATGGCGTAGAAGTGGAATACCATGATCGTCAAATTGGTTTAGCATTGGCTTCTTTAGAAAAGCGAGGTTTACTTGACAATACCATTATTATTGCTACCTCAGATCAAGGAATGCCTTTTCCGTATGTAAAAGGACAAATTTACGATGAAGATTTTCATGAAGCTTTTGTAGTACGATGGGGAGACAAAATAATTCCAGGTAGAGTAGTGACCGATTTTATAAACTTTCCCGATGTAGCCCCAACGCTTTTGGAAGCAGCTGGGCTAAAACCTGATAAGCAAATGACTGGAAAGAGTTTTCTGGACGCATTAGTTTCTGAAAAATCAGGGCGAATTGATGCCAAGAGATCGTATTCATTAATTGGAAAAGAACGTCACGATAATGGCACTACCGATGGGGATCAAATTGCTGTTAGTTATCCCGTTAGAGCCATTAGAACGGATAAATATCTATACTCTCACAATTATAAACCGAACAGATGGCCTGTTGGAGATCCAGAATTTAACTATAATAATTGCGACGATTCGCCAACAAAAAACTATCTGACGGGTTTAAAAGAAGGAGATAAAGATTATAATTATTTTAAGTTATCTTTTGGCAAACGCCCTGCCGATGAGCTTTTTGATTTAGAAAAAGATCCTGATTGCGTCAACAATATCGCATCTGACCCTCAATATGCGTCCTTAATTAAGGAGTTAAAGACAAAAATGGAAAAGGATTTAAGAAAACAAAAAGACCCAAGAGTACTTGGTAAGGGAGATGTTTTTGATTACTATCCACAGATTCGTGAGGAAAAAATAAAAAAATTGTATAAAGACAAGTATTATAGTATGTTTGACAAGTTTTTTGAGAAATTTGGAAAAAAAACAGTCCCAATACCTTCAGGTTTTGTTGAAAAAGACGGGGAGAATTAATTTATTATATAAAACAACAACAACAATGAATACAAAAAACATACTAACTTTTGCTATCCTACTAGCAGCATTTGGGATACAAGCCCAAGAAACAAAAAATACTAAAAAACCCAATATAGTTTTCATTTTAGCCGATGATATGGGATACAATGAGTTGGGGAGCTATGGCGGTAAAATAATAGAAACTCCAAACATTGATCAATTGGCAAAAGAGGGAATGAAATTTTCTAATCATTATTGTGGATCTAATATTTGCGCTCCTTCGCGAGGAACTTTAATGACGGGAAAACATACGGGACATGCTTATATAAGAGATAATAAACCACTTCCTTATGAAGGTAATGAGCCTATTCCAGCAAGTGAAATTACAGTTGCTGAAATCTTGAAAACTGCAGGATATACAACTGGAGCTTTTGGGAAATGGGGACTGGGTTATCCAGCTTCAGAAGGATCTCCAAACAATCAAGGTTTTGACCAGTTTTATGGTTATAATGGTCAAATTCATGCCCATAATTATTTCACTTCCTATTTGCGTAAAAATGACTTAGTGGAATTGAATTCAAATATAGACGCTCCCTATTCTGTGTATAGCGCTGATATTATTAAAGATAGAGCATTAGAGTTTGTTGAAGACAATAAAAACAACCCTTTCTTCTTGTATTTTTGTCCTACTTTACCTCATAATCCGTATCACCAACCCGATGATAAAACATTAGAATACTATGCCGAAAAAACAGGATTTCCGATAGGAGATGCTCATTCTGAAGATTTCAGTGTTCCTAAATATGCGGCATTAACGTCGAGATTAGACCAAGAAGTAGGCGAAATTGTGGCGAAATTAAAAGAACTGAATCTGTTGGATGATACCTTAATAATTTTCGCAAGTGATAATGGATCGGCACTTACTAAGGAAGAAGATAGTTACCTGCGTAGTGGTGGAGATTTAAGAGGAAGAAAATCTGAAGTGTATGAAGGTGGAATTAAAAGCCCCTTAATTGCTTTTTGGAAAGGGAAAATTATTCCTGGAAGCAGTAGTAATCATATCTCCGCTTTTTGGGATTTTTTGCCTACTTGTGCAGAAATTGTAAAGGCAAAAACACCTGATAATATTGACGGAATTTCTTATTTACCTACACTTTTAGGAAAAACTGACAATCAAAAACAGCACGATTATCTGTATTGGGAACGCAGCCAAAGTCAAGCCATCAGAAAAGGGGATATGAAGGCAAATTTTGTTTACGATAAGGCAACTCAAAAACAAAATATTGAAATTTACAATCTTGCTCAAGATCCTTTTGAAAAAAATAATTTAGCCGAAACAATGCCAGATCTTAAAGCAGAGTTTATTAAAATAGCTCAAACCGCCAGAGTAGAATCTGAAATTTTTCCATTGGTGAAAAAAGCAAAAAAAGCAAAGGTAAAAACCCATTAACCAATGAAAATCAAATATATAGTTTTAAGCTTTTTAGCTTTTACAGTTAGTATAAAAAGCAACAGTCAAACAAATGATAAAACAGTAAAACCGAATATTGTTTTTATTTATTTAGACGATTTAGGATATGGAGATTTAAGTTGTTATGGAGCAACCGCAATAAAAACGCCCAATATTGATGCTTTAGCCAATGGAGGAGTTCGATTTACAAATGGATATGCCACTTCGGCAACTTGTACACCAAGCCGTTATGGTCTGCTTACCGGGGTTTATCCTTGGAGAAATAAAGACGCCAAAATACTTCCGGGTTCAGCACCCTTATTGATTGGTAAAGAGCAACTAACCATTCCTAAAATGTTAAAAGAAAAAGGATACCAAACTGCCGTTGTAGGTAAGTGGCATTTGGGTTTAGGGACAGGAATTGTAGATTGGAATCAACAATTAGATGCAGGTCCTAATGATGTAGGTTTTGATTATTCTTATATTATGGCCGCCACACAAGATAGAGTTCCTACTATTTACATCGATAATGGTAAAGTAGTAAATCTAGATAGCAAAGATCCCATTTCGGTAAATTATGATAAAAATTTTCCCGGTCAACCCACAGGTAAAGAAAATCCTGAATTGCTTTCCATGAAATGGCATCATGGTCACAACAGTTCGATTATAAACGGTATTCCTCGAATTGGTTATGTTTCTGGTGGAGCCAGTGCCAATTGGAGTGATGTCGATTTAGCAGATGATTTCTTGGCCAAAGCACAAACCTATGTAAAAACCCATAAAGAGAATCCGTTTTTCTTATATTATGCTTTAAATCAGCCCCATGTTCCTCGTACTCCGAACCCGAGATTTGTAGGTAAATCAGGAATGGGACCTCGTGGAGATGTTATTTTGGAAGCGGATTATTGCGTTGGCGAAATCATAAAAACTTTAAAAGAAGAAGGGGTTTTAGACAATACTTTAATTGTATTTTCCAGCGATAATGGACCCGTATTGAATGATGGCTATTATGATGATGCTGTTGAAAAACTCGGCAATCATAAACCAAACGGTCCCTTGCGTGGCGGAAAATACAGTTTGTTGGAAGCGGGTACACGAGTGCCATTTTTCACCTATTGGAAAGGGCAGATTAAGCCTTTAGTTTCAGATGCATTGGTGTGCCAAATCGATTTATTGGAATCCATAGCCAAGTTGGTCAATGTTGATGTAAAAAGTACAGACAGTCAGGAACTTTTAGATGTTTTTACGGGTAAAAGCAACAAAGGAAGAACGAACTTGGTTATTGAAGCCAACACTAAAACGGCTTTTCGTCAAGGTGATTGGATGATGATTCCGCCTTATCCTGGCGATCCAATTCTGGAAGAAGTTAATATTGAAATGGGAAATGATAAAGAGTTTCAATTGTATAATTTAAAAAAAGATATTGGTCAAAAAAATAATCTTGCTAAAGCCCAAACCAAAAAATTGAAAGAATTGATGAAAAATTTCGAATTAATTCGAGGCAACAGCTACAATAACGTAGAAAAAATAGAATTGAAATAACAATGAAGAAAAAATCTATTTTTTTAGGACTAATTACGTTATTCATTTGTTCGAAAGCTTTTAGTCAAAGTAACATAAACAATAGCGAATGCGTTACCCTTAATCCAGAAAATTTCAATAAAGTGATTGATGGAAAACAAGTGGGTTTGTTTTTTCTAAAAAATGGAAATCTTACGGCAGCCATAACCAATTATGGCGGTCGTATTGTTAGTCTTTGCGCTCCAGACAAAAACGGTCAAAAGGCCGATGTAGTTCTGGGCTTCAAAAGTATTGACGATTACTTAAAGGCAACCGGCGTGTATCATGGCGCTATCGTTGGCAGGGTAATCGGAAGAATTGCTGAAGGAAACTTTGAACTAGACGGAAAAATATATTCTCTTCCAATAAATAATGGTGCCAATCACCAACATGGAGGATTAAAAGGTTTTCATAATCAAGTTTGGGATATGAAAACGGTAACAGATAGTACCCTTGTATTGTCTTATATTTCTGTTGATGGAGAAATGGGATATCCTGGGACTCTAAAAGTAGAAGCAACGTATCAGTTGACTTCAAATAATGAATTGAGCTTGAAATTATTAGCTACAACCGATAAAACAACTATTGTAAATTTGACTAATCACGCTTTTTTTAATCTTTCTGGCGAAGGCAATGGATCTATTTTAGACCATATTCTAACGATTCCATCCAATTATTTTTGCAAAGTGAATCCCGACAAAATTAAAACAGGAGAGATTCTAAAAGCTGCTGGAACCCCTTTTGATTTTAGAAAAGGAAAATCCATTGGTAAAGACATCATTTTAGAAAACACTAACGAACAGTTGAAAATAGCTGGCGGTTACGATCAAAGTTATGTTTTGAAGAAAAAAAAGTCCAATAAAATTGTTTTAGCGGCAACGGTTGTTGATCCTAAAAGCGGTCGCAAATTAGAAGTTTTGACTACTAATTTGGGAGTACATTTTTTTAGTGCCAATTTCTTTAAAGGAACCGATGTTGGAAAAATGGAAAAACCATTTAATTTCAGAGAATCGTTTGCCCTAGAAACCCAAGACTATAACACTCCAAATCAAAAATCTTTTCCAACGCTTCTTCTCAAACCTGGTGAAAAATATGAGACCTTTACTATTTTCCGTTTTTCCAGCCTAAAATAATAAAATAGCGCTAATTTTATTCTTGGCTATAATCAATAAATAAAAAATCTTCCTTTCGTATTTATCTTACAGAATTTTATTAGTGATGCTTTTCATTTCAACTTTTAAAGTCCATAATGTTGATGCTTAATTGAGTACCAAAAAATAATGTTAACAACAAATCAAAAAAACATTTATCTTTGAATTATTAACTAAATACTCACGCAGAAAAAGTTCATTTTAGTTTGAAGACATACAACATTACCAATAAAAACAATAAATGCGAAGAATTCTAACATTACTAATCTCATTATTTTTTTTCATCTATTCATATGGTATACAGCCTTATATTGTAAATTTTAAAAACATAGACAACAAACAAGGTTTGTCGCAAAACGGCATAACTGCAATATTTCAAGATAGAGATGGGTATATGTGGTTTGGAACTCACTATGGGCTGAACCGATATGATGGTATGAATATTAGATCGTTTTATGCGTCTAATTCTTTCAACGATCTTTCAGACAATACTATAAATTCAATTACACAGGATCTTGCTGGTAATATTTGGATTGCAACAGAACAAGGCCTTACTGTTTATAATCCCATTACACATAAATTTTATAATTTAAAAAAATACAACCCTAAGAACAGTCTTTTTGGTCAAAACATACAATCCATTAAATTAATTGATGGTAAAATTATGTTCACTAGTCAAAATGGACTTTGGAGTATCAATTCGGGAAAGGAATTTTTTACGGAGGAAAACACAAAATCAATTTGCGAAAAGAGTATTCGATATAAGATTCCTTCTAGTTTAGACCTTGAATCTTTAAAAATTCATAAAAAAGATAAAAATGGAAACTATTGGTTGACCAATAAAAACCAAGTTATTTTAACTAAAATCAGTAGTAATCAAATAATTATTTTAGCTAAAATCCGCATAGGACAGTCTGCGGATGTTACTATATCTGCTTTTTTTCAAGATAACTTTTCAAATATTTGGATAGGTACTCAAAACCATGGTTTATTTCATTTAAAACAAGATAAAGGAAACTATTTAGCGACTAAAATTTATCCAAAAAAGGATTCTGCCATCAATTTTTCTAGAATAGCCAACATCATTCAAGATCATCAAAACAATCTTATTGTGACTTCCCGCGCTAACGGGGCTATTAAAATAAATAAAGAAGCCCTAAAGAATAATGATTTTTCCTCTTCAACTATTACCGCAATTGATTTACCTACTAGAAAAATTAAAAGTATTTTTATTTCTCGAGATAAAACCCTTTGGATTGGATCATTAGGAAATGGTGTGTTTTTTCAAAATAATTCTGGACTAAAATTTAAAAACTATCAAATTAAAGATTATCAAAACAACTCAACGGTTAGTAATACCCGATCAATTATTAAAGATGACTATGGTAATTTATGGGTTGGAACTTTATTTGAAGGGCTTTTTATTTATAATACTTCCAATCAAACAATAGTGAAGTCAATACTGAACGGGAAATCGATTTTTGCATTATCCAAAATCGATAATAAACACATTCTAGTAGGTGCCTCTGACGGTTTATATGTAGTCACCTTTGAAAAAAATAATTATATCACTAAAAAACTAAACACGAACAATAAGACCAATCCCATTGTTTTTTCAATTGCGCATGTCAAAAATCATTACTGGCTAGGAACGGATAATAATCTAATGAGTTTTACTTTAACGAATGATTTTGAATTAGTGAATCGTGTCACCTATAAAAATTTGATCCCATCCTCTTTAAATTCCATAAATTTTGTTCGTATCGTTAAATATGATCCCATAAACAATTTTTTATGGATTGGAACGCAAACAAAAGGACTCGTTGTAGCCAAATTAAACAACGATTTTACCATTAAAAATTTTTCCCATTATAATCAAAACCCAAATAGTTTGGATACTAATGACTATATATGCGACATACTTCTTGACAATAAAAACTATGGTTGGATAGGGACAAAAAAAGGATTGTTTCAAATTAAATTATCTAAAGATGGAGCAGCCTCAAAAATAAAAAAATTCACAATTCGGGACGGACTTCCTAGTAATTTAATTCAATCCATCGAAACCGACAAGCAAGGAAATATTTGGATAGGTACAAATAAAGGTTTGGTTAAATTAAATCAATATTTTAAGACTACAATTTATGATGTAAACGACGGTATTCAAAACTATGAATTTACAGAACATTCTTCTTATTCCGATTCCAGTGGATTGCTATATTTCGGTGGTATTGATGGTATTTCTACTTTTACTCCCAATAAAACAAAACAGGCCAATTACAATGAACTCGTAAATATTAGTGATATTATTATCAATGGTATAAATGTAAATGATAGAATACTTAAAAATGATTCTAACAACCTTACACTTAATCATTTCGAAAATAATTTAAAAATTAACTTCCTATCTCCAAATTACTACAATCAAAAAAATTGTAAATACGCCTATATTCTGGAAGGATTTGATGAAAATTGGTTAATGGCATCAGCCAATGTTCATTCGGCGAATTACAAAAATTTACCACCGGGAAATTATACTTTTAAAATTAAAGTATTAAATGATGAAGGAAATTTGGATTCAGAATATACCTCATTACCCATAGAAATTAAACCTTTATTTTGGTTAACATTTCCGGCATTTTGCCTCTATTTAATCGTGCTTTATTTTTTAATTAAATTAATTTCATCAATTACTAAAAAACGACTTGAGAAAAAAAATAAAGAGCAATTAGAAAAACAATATCATGAGCAGATGGAGAAAATCAATAAATCGAAATTGGAATTCTTTATCAATATTTCACATGAAATCAGAACGCCTTTAACTCTAATTTTATGTTCAATTGAAAAATTGATTTCTAATTTTAAGCTCAATCCAAAACAAGAAAAAGAAGCATTAACTATTGATAAGAATGTAAATAATCTTTTGGAATTGACCAATGAGTTATTGGCTATTCACAAAATGGAAACGGGTAATTACCAATTAAAAGTTCAGAAAAGTGATATGATTTTGTTTATAAAAAATATCAAAATTATTTTCAAATCTTTGGCAAAATCAAAAGGTATTAAAATCACAATTGATTCTTTTAAGCCTGAATTATTTATTTGGTTTGATAAAAATGCTCTTGAAAAAATAATGTACAATTTAGTTTCCAATGCCATTAAACACACCAATAATGGTGGTAAAATTGTTATAAGAGCCTTTCCATCTTCGGATGAAGGAGTATTAATAATTGAGGTTATCGATAATGGCTCAGGAATTGACCCCAATTATATTTCTAAAATATTCAATAGATTTTACCATCACGGAGGTAATATGGACCGCTATGTTAATGGATTTGGAATAGGATTGTCTTTGACAAAATCAATGATTGAACTCCATAAAGGAACAATTTCAGTCAGTAGTGAATTAAATAAAGGAACTACTTTTACTTTGAATTTACCATTGGATGAAAACGCTTATTCTGATGAAGAAAAATCAGATAGAATACTTTGGGATAATGATATACCTAGAGCTCTCAGCGCTACTGATTTTGATGAAAGCAAGGAAGTTGTCAATACTAAATTAGTTGATAAAGATGTTGAATACAATGAAGAAAAACCTACTATTTTATTTGTAGATGACAATATAGATTTAATTGAAAATATGGCCGATTACTTTACGGACAATTACAACGTATATACCGCAGAAAATGGGCAAATTGGAATTGAAATGGCAAATAAATTGCAACCTGATATAATTATCAGTGACTTGGTTATGCCTATAATGAATGGCCTTGAACTATGCAAAACGCTTAAGAATGATATAACAACTTCCCATATTCCGATAATTCTTTTAACGGCTCAAGGCGATATGAATACTCAATTTGAAGGAGTGAAATTTGGGGCTGACTACTTTGTTCCTAAACCGTTTAATATTAAAATTTTAAATCTAACCATTAAAAACATCATAGATTCAAGAAATAAATTTAAAAATCTATTTTTGACTAATAAATATGAGGATGCTGGAGACATAACCTCAAACAGTAAAGACAAGGAATTTATTGAAAAACTATTAAAATATGTTAACGATAATATAGAAGATGATAATTTGAATATTATTAATATTGCAGATGAATTTTCAATGAGTCGTTCCACTTTTTTTAGAAAAGTTAAAATAATAACTGGGACTACTGGGAAAGAGTTTATTGATTCGGTGCGATTGAAGCGGGCTACCAAACTTTTACTAGAATCTGATTTAAATATATCTGAGATTGCCTATGCTATTGGTCATTCTAATCCGCAGTATTTTTCTAAGTGGTTTAAATCTCATAACAAAATGTCGCCTTCAGAATATATATTAAAATACAAATTGAAGGACTAAAGTAATTGATATCTTCTAGTCTTAATATGCATAAGGCAATTAAAACATTTATTGAATAAGTACTTTTTTTAAACAAATAAACCTGTCTATTGACAGGTTTATTTGTTTAACATTATCTAAGGATAAAATTTTATTCCACGACAATGGTTACCGTGTCTGTATTTCTTTTATAGTTGTAATCACTAGCTGATGAGGTGCTATTATATATATAGCCAGAACCTGAATAATTTTTATCGCTTAATCTAGTTCCCAATAAAGTTACTACATAGGTTCCAGGGGTAGAAAACTTATAGGAATAAGTCAAATAATATCTGTTTATAGCTACTCCAGTAGAAAATCCCCCTGCAGGAGTTAATAATACACTTAAATTTGTAAAATAAGTACCTACTAGGATTTGGCATTCATTATAAGTTTTGAGTGTTGGCATTAACTCTCTAATTCTAATTGCTGCAGTATCTTTATAATACGATTTGTCCACTAAACTCGTTAAGCCAGCAATTATAGCATTGGCATTAAGTGGTGAAGTGGGATGAATAATATTATAAGTTGCAATATCAGCAGTCAAAATAGGGATCCAAAGATCTAACTTGGCTTGTGTTAGCACATAATCCTCTTGATCAACTTTTTTTCCTCCAGTAATCACTAAATAACTTTTTGTAAAATCGTGTCCCGCATCTCCGGTATAAATCACATAGGTTTCGGCATTACCAGACATTGTAAATGAGACAGTTTCATCAACAGCTACTGTTGTTTGATCAGCCGCAAATACTATTGGCAATCCAATTGGCAATCCAATTGGCATCCCTCTTCTAATTATTGTCCCTTCTAAACTTACCCAGGTATCTATTTCATCTTTCTGACAGAAAGTGAAACAAAACAAAATCGTTAGAAGCATTGAAATACGTATTGAACATTTGGTTTTCATACTATTTTTTTTTAATTAATTAATTGTATCCAGGATTATTCGGTCCTATAGATGGATTTGCCAGTCTCTCATTATTTGGTATTGGCAGTAACATATGAAAATCTTGGACATTGGAAGTAATTTTATTCCATTCGACAGTTTGTCCATTATTTCCTGTCCAATATTTAGTCCATTTATTTGTTGTAGTTGAAGGCGGTTGTGTAATTCCAGGTAGTGGAGGCCATTGAACTACAGGTGCTTCTAATGCCTTCGCAGACATTTTATTAATCATATTTCGCAACGTAGTCTTTAGGGAACCCCAACGAACTAAATCAAACCATCTTTTGCCTTCAGCACTTAACTCTCTACTTCGTTCATAGAATATATAATCTCTAAAAGCTGCTTGAGATGAAACCAAAGGGTTACTGAGAGTCAAATCGGCCAAACCAGTAGATTTTTGAAGTGTCAAGGAACGTTTTAAAACATCAGCGTGAACACCTCCTCTATTAACATTTCTAGCCCTACTTCTAAGTTGGTTTAAAGCATCAATAGCCGGTTGTGTTGGTCCACTAGTTTCGTTTAAAGCCTCTGCATAAATTAACAAAACTTCGGCATACCTAAATATTGGCCAGTTGACATCATAATCACTTGTTTGAAGAACGAAATTAGGACTACGAACAGGATAACGCCTAAATTTTGCGGCAGATACAGGTTCATTATCGACAGCACTCAATCTTGTAAACTTACCGGTAGCGGAAACTATTTTAATTCTCGCATCTGTCCATTGCAATCGAACACTATCTGCTTGTTCATAATAATATTGGTGATACGGATTCGCTCTTATAGCTCCTTGTGAGCCTCCAGAAATCAAATTATCTACCCCAGAGGCATCTGATGGAATGCCCATATTAATACCAATTGTATTTCCTACCCCTAATCCTGGGGATTTAAATTGTACATCAAAAATAATTTCATCATTATTTTTATTTTCCACTATAAATGCATCCGGAAAATACGGACACAACTCATATCTATTTGAATTTATTACCTCATTAGAATAACTAGCCGCCAAAGCAAAATCGGCAAGACCATCTCCAGTATTATCTCTTTTTGCCATACTACCTCTTGTAAGATAGACGCTCGCTAATAAAGTTTTAGCGGCATCTTGAGTAGCATGTCCTGCTAAAAATGCGGTTTTTACTTTTAAACTATCCACGCCATATTCAAGATCTTCAATTATATTTTGATATATAGTAGCTACAGGAGTTCTAGAAATATTGAGATTATTAAATGATGTTGTTTCTGAATCTTTATAAGGCACATCCCCAAAATAGCGAATCAAATTGAAGTACAATAACGCCCTAATGAATTTTGCTTCGGCTACTAAATTATTTCTTTTATTAACATCCATATCAACACTTGGAATTCTCGTTATTGCTAGATTAGCTCGATTTATTCCATTATAATGATCTCTCCAAATAGGTAAAATTACTTCAATATTATCTGCGGTAAAAGTGTATAAGTTTAGTCCTGAAAGCGGCACTTTTGATCCTGCATTATTTTCATCTGTAGAAAAAAGACTTTGACTTTTTCCATATACTCCTTCTAGATGCAACGAACTATATACACCTACAATTGCAGCTATGGCATTGGCTTCTGTTTTAAATGAATTTTCAGCTAATAGTTGAGAAGCTGGAACTTCCTCTAACAAGTCGCTGCAGGCAACAAAACCTGAAGCCAATACAATAAGATATAAATATTTGATTTTATTTTTCATTTTTATTCATTTTAAAAATTAAGGGAAAGTCCCAATGTTATGGAAGTGCTTCGTGGATAACTACCAAGATCTACACCTCCACCAACTCTACCTGCTGTTCCCCCTATTGAATTAACTTCTGGATCAAACCAAGAATATCTAGTAAGCATAAAAGGATTGTTTATTCTGGCAAACAATCTAAATTTATTGGCTTTTAAACTTTCAACAACCGATTTAGGCATTGCATAACCTAATGTGATAAAGTCACACTTTAAAAAAGAGCCGTCTTCTACATAAGCACTTCTAAATAAAGAAGAATAAACTCCATTTGTATTTTCACCATGAAAGGTTCCAGTTGGATTATAGGCTGCACTATAAGAATTATCTGACATAGATTTTAATGTGTTCCAATTATTAATATTTCCCTTATCTAAATTTCCAATATTTCCATTTATTACATCGTTACCATAGGAAAAGCGTAAAAAGAAACTAAAGTCAAAATTTTTATACGTGAATTCATTATTCAATCCTCCAATAAAATCAGGATTTGTATTCGCTATTGGCACTTTGTCATAACTATTAATTAAACCATCTCCGTTGACGTCATAAATCTTGACTTGTCCGTTATTATTAATATCTGGAATTCCAACACCAACCTGTATAGGGCTATTTGCCGCTTCTGTCTGATTGTTAATAATTTGATCTTCAATGTATCCATAATAAATACCAGTTGACTGTCCTACACGAATTAATATTTCATTCATGAATTTACTAGGAAAAACATTAGCATCAAAATAAAATTCAAACTTATCTCCTAAATCTAGCACCTTATTTCTATTAAATGAAAAAGTAAAATCAGATCTCCATTTAAAAACAGTATTATCAATATTGATTGAATTAACGGTTAATTCAAACCCTTTGTTGCTAAAAGACCCAATATTTTTTAAAGCAGTTTCAAAACCTGAGGTTAAAGGCAATTGAACGTCTAACAATAAA
>CAIMBK010000114.1 GCA_903839195.1 uncultured Bacteroidota bacterium
GTTTATAAACTAAAATCCATGAAATTATAATGGCTATCAATACAAACTTAAACCTGAAGAAACTAGCTTTAACGCTGGTTTTATTGATTGTTATCAATTTGCTTGGAACTCAATTTTTTCATCGTTTTGATGTAACAAATGATAAACGATATACGCTTTCAAAAACTTCATTATCCATCATAAAAGGCGTTAAAGAACCCTTAATTATTGATGTTTTTCTAAAAGGACAATTCCCGGGTGAATTCAAAAAATTACAAACCGAAACCCAGCAATTATTGGAAGAATTCAAAGCCTATAATTCGAATATTGTATTTCAGTTTGTGGATCCGTTGGAAAATGAATCACAACAAGATTCGCTAATTCAGGCTTTCCAAGAAAGAGGTTTAACCCCTATAAATGTGACACTTGACGACAAAGGAAAACAAACGCAAGAAGTCGTTTTTCCGTGGGCAATTGCAACGTATCAAGGTCGAAGCGTAAAAGTGCCGCTTTTAAAAAACATGATGGGCGCCTCGACGGCAGAAAAAGTAGTTAGTTCGGTGCAACATTTGGAATATGCTTTCGCGAATGCTTTTAATACGATTTCCAATCCAAAAGAAAAGAAAATTGCTATTATCAAAGGAAATGGTGAATTGCACGAATTATTAATTGCTGACTTTTTGAAATCGATTCGGGAGAATTATTTTATTGGTCCATTCACACTTGATTCTGTTGCCAAAAATCCTCAAAGAACCTTAAAAGAACTGAATAAATATGATTTGGCCATTATTGCCAAACCAACTGAAAAATTTACCGATGAAGAAAAAATGGTTTTAGACCAATTTATTATTCATGGCGGAAAAACACTATGGCTCGTTGATCAAGTGAATATGGAAATGGATAGCTTGTATTCCGATTCTGGGACGACTTTGGCTTTTCCGAATGATTTGAATTTGAATGATTTGTTTTTCAAATATGGTGTTCGAATCAATCCTGATTTGATCAAAGATATTATGGCTACTCCAATTGCTTTGGCCACGGGCGAAAGAGGAAGCGCCACGCAATACACCCAATTTCCTTGGTTTTATTCGCCATTGATTTATCCAACAATTAAACACCCAATTGTCAGTAATTTAGATGGTTTGAAATTTGAATTTGCCAGTGGCATTGACACGTTGAAAAATGGAATTAAAAAAACCGTTTTGCTTCAATCGTCTAGTTATTCCAAACGAATTGGTGCGCCTGTTGAAGTGAAATTAGAAATGGTTCAAGAGCGTCCGGAGCAATCTGAATTCAAAAATACGGGCAATATTCCGGTTTCAGTTTTGCTTGAAGGTTCGTTTCATTCTGTTTATGAAAATCGCGTTTTGCCCTTTGAAGACAAATCATTTACATCAAAAGGAAAAAACAATAAAATGATTGTGATTTCGGACGGTGATGTGATTAGAAATCAGTTGGACAAAAACTACCAACCTTTAGAATTGGGTTATGACAAATGGACGAATAAATTGTATGCCAACAAAGAATTTATGCTGAATTGTGTCAACTATCTTCTGGACGAAAACGGACTTATTAACATTCGAACGAAGGTCGTGAATTTGCCACTTTTGGATAAACAGAAAGTTTATGACAATTATTCTACTGCCCAAATGCTAACTATCGGACTTCCATTGTTACTATTGTCGGTATTTGGAATTGTATTTACATTCTTAAGACGAAGAAAATTCGGCAAGTAAATGTTAATAAATTTGTTTTCAAAATATAGAAGTTTAAGATATATTTGTAAAATGTAATACTGTTTCGATTCAAAATGTATAAATCGAAATTCATTAAAAAAATAGCCAAAAAATGAAGTTTATTGTATCCAGTTCGTACTTATTAAAACAACTGCAAGTATTAGGAAGTGTTATTAATAGCAGCAATACTTTGCCGATTTTAGATAATTTCTTATTCGAATTAGACAGCAAAACCTTGCGAGTTTCTGCATCGGATTTAGAAACTACAATGTCAGCTGATTTAGAAATTGATTCCAGTAGCAAAGGCAGCGTGGCGGTTCCTGCCAAATTATTGTTGGAAATTCTAAAAACATTTCCAGAACAACCATTAACGTTTACGGTTGAAGAAAATAGCACGATAGAAATTAGTTCCAATTCAGGGAAATATGCATTAGCCTATGCGCCAGGAGAAGAATTTCCAAAATCGGTTACTCTTGAAGATCCGTCAACTACTTTGGTTCCAGCGGATGTAATGGCAACTGCCGTAAGCAAAACCATTTTTGCAGCAGGAAACGATGATTTACGACCAGTTATGTCAGGGGTTTTCTTCCAATTTTCGCCAGAAGGATTGACATTTGTGGCAACAGACGCTCACAAATTAGTAAAATATGCTCGCACCGATGTGAAAGCTTCACAAGTTGCTGATTTTATTATGCCAAAGAAACCTTTAAATATTTTGAAAAGTATTTTAGGAACTTCAGATGCCGAAGTAAAAATTGAATATAACGATAGTAATGCGACGTTTTCATTTGATAATTATATTTTAATGTGTCGCTTGATTGACGGAAAATATCCAAATTACGAAGCCGTTATTCCAAAACAAAATCCAAACAAATTGATGATTGACCGAACACAATTCTTGAATTCTGTTCGTCGTGTCGCTATTTTTTCAAACAAAACTACTCACCAAATTCGATTGAAAATCGCAGGTGCCGAATTAAATATTTCAGCCGAAGATATTGATTATTCAAACAAAGCGGAAGAGCGTTTAACATGTGATTATCAGGGCGATGATATGCAAATTGGTTTTAATTCTCGTTTCTTAACCGAAATGTTGACCAACCTTCAATCCGATATGATAATGCTTGAAATGTCATTACCAAATCGCGCTGGAATTCTAACGCCTGTTGATGGATTAGATGAAGGTGAAACCGTTACGATGCTTGTAATGCCCGTAATGCTTAATAACTAGCTATATAACCAACCATTATATATATTTGGAAAACCGCAAAATCTCTAAAGGAAATTGCGGTTTTTTTTGAGTCTGAGTTTCTGGAAATTATTTTAAATTTAGAGTAACTATTTTCAAAAAATAGTGAAAACTGAAAAAATTCAAACAAAAAGACAACGGATTTACAATTAAATTATCAACCAAATGTTTTGTAACTTTGCCCTTTTAAGTTACTAATTATGAATTCACAAGAAACTATAGTTGCATTGGCTTCTCCATCAGGAGCGGGAGCAATTGCCGTTATTCGGATTTCGGGAGAAAATGCAATAGCCATTGCGGCTTCCGTTTTCGAATCTATTTCTGGGAAAGATATTAGCAAACAAAAAACACATACTTTGCATTTAGGGCATATTATTGATGGTAAAAAAGTAATTGACCAAGTGTTACTTTCCATTTTTAAAGGAACAAATTCCTACACGGGCGAAAATACCGTGGAAATTTCCTGTCATGGATCTACATTCATTCAACAACAAATCATTCAATTATTGCTTCGAAGCGGTTGTCGAATTGCCAATCCGGGTGAATTTACACTTCGGGCTTTTTTAAACGGTAAAATGGATTTATCACAAGCCGAAGCCGTTGCCGATTTAATTTCTTCTGATAATGAGGCATCACATCAAATTGCGATGCAACAAATGCGTGGCGGTTTTTCAAATGAAATTGCCAAACTTAGAGAAGAATTACTGAATTTTGCATCCTTAATTGAATTGGAATTGGATTTTGCAGAAGAAGATGTTGCCTTTGCCGATCGGACTCAATTTCGGGAATTATTAAATCGAATTGAGTTTGTATTAAAACGTTTAATCGACTCCTTTGCGGTTGGAAATGTCATCAAAAATGGAATTCCGGTGGCTATTGTAGGCGAACCAAACGTAGGAAAATCAACACTTTTAAATGCTTTATTAAATGAAGAACGGGCGATTGTTTCGGAAATTGCAGGAACCACTCGCGATACGATTGAAGACGAATTGGTTATTGGCGGGATTGGTTTTCGTTTTATTGATACGGCAGGAATTCGGAAAACTTCTGATGTAATTGAAAGTTTAGGCATTCAAAAAACATTTGAAAAGATAGAACAAGCGCAAGTCGTACTTTATTTGGTTGATGGTTCTGGGTTGTCGGTTGATGGTAAAATAGAAACTTTATTACTTGAAGTTGGAAAAACCAGAAACCAGTTTCCTCAAAAAACCATAGTCGTAATTATTAATAAAATGGATTTAATTTCTCCTGAAAACCTTTCAACTATTGATAAAAAACTATCAACCAATAACCAACAACTAACAACCATTTATATTTCTGCTAAAGCAAATATTGGCGTTGACGAACTCAAAAATCTGTTACTTTCTTTTGTAAATACGGGTGCTTTGCGCAATAACGAAACCATCGTAACCAATTCCAGACATTATGATTCGTTGATTAAAGCGTTGGATGAAATTCAAAAAGTAAATTACGGTCTTCAAACCGATTTATCGAGTGATTTAATGGCAATTGATATTCGAGAAGCGTTATATCATTTTGGGATGATTACGGGTCAAGTAACTAATGATGAGTTACTTGGAAATATATTTGCGAATTTTTGCATTGGCAAATAAATCAAATAATCAAGACTTTTGATTGAATTTTTTGATGATTTCTTTTAATTTTTCTTTTCGTAAAATTTCAGCATCTTTGACTTTGTTTTGCGCTTTGTGCAATTTATCGTTGTGTTTTTTGATGTTTTTTTCGTTGTTTCTGCTCATAATAAATCTCTTTTAATGTCCTCTAAAGTTTGATTCGTATAGATCAATTTTTGAATAATTTGGTATCTTAAAACATCTATATCTTCGTAATCAAAATACTTTGCCCAAGATATTAAGGCAAACAAATTACGGATTTGCTTGATTTTTTTGGTCGTTTCAAAACCAGTTCGAAGAATAGCTTTTTGATCGAAATTGGGATTGTTTTTATGTTGATAATTTACTGTTTTGGAAGCAAAATTGACTTCTAAATAATACAATTCGTCCGTTGCATTATCGGGATAAAAATCATTAAAATGTGCAAAACCCAATTTATATTTTGAAATTACGGGCTGTTCTAGAGGCTCCAAACGCCATTTGCTATTGGCTAATCGACCCCAATGATTGGAATATCGGTATATTCCGGTTTCACTATAAAAATAACTACTTCCCGATTGGCTTGTATAATCAAATTTGGAAATTGTAATTGATGTGGGATCAATTTCTTGAAAAACACAAAAGGTATTTTTGAAAGAACCTGGTTTTAACTTTTTCAAGCCTTTTAATTATTTGATAATTAACTTTTTAACGATTGAATTATTTTCAGATGAAATCTTTGTAAGATACATTCCAGAGGACAAATTTAAGGAAATTTGCGTTTCGCCATAAAAATTATTTTGATATAGTTTTGATCCCGAAAGGGAATAAATTTCTATCGTAGCATCGGTTTTAATTCCTGAAATAGTTATTGTATTGGTGGCAGGATTTGGAAAAATCGAAACGTTCAAACTTACATTATTTTGAGTCGATAATGATGAAAACCAATTATCTCCGACATGATTTCCCCAAATATAATCCGCTAAATTTGGATAATCAATGAACGGATTTCGATTCATTTGCCAAGTATAAACAATATTATTTCGATTCATTTCAAAATCATCCGACGCATCTGAAGTATTCCAAGTTAAAAGCGTTGCCAAATCACCAATTTGCCCTAAAACAGCATCACTTGGATCGCCATTTACGACATTTAAACCATTGTAGCGAACCGCCATATAAAAAAGAGCTCTAGCCACATCGCCATGCCAACTTCCTTGAGAACCAGCTGGACCATTATAATCTACGCCATAATTTCTGTTACTTCTAGAACTGTTTTCGGGGCTATCTTCTGCGCGAATATGATGAACATCGGCGTGTCCCGCCAGAATATCATTGGCATCGGTTGGTAGCCATACATTAATTCCGTCTGGTACATTTAAAGTAGCATCTGCAAAACCGCCACGAGATTGACAATAAATATGCTCCCGATTCCAAAAACCTGTTCCGCTTGTTCCTGTTTGAATGTCTAGTTTTGAGCGGGGTTGTTCCACATACATCAACCAAACTTGGCTGCTGTTTAAAGGATTTTGATCGGCGTCTTTCAAAACGTCATAAGCATCACCATAATTTTGTTCTCGAACCACCGTAGGATTGGCAATAATATCTTGAATAGCTTGTTTCAAAATCGCACCTGATTTTCCTTCTAAGGATGCATAATAACCAACAGGAGCGGTACTTGAAACGATTCCATATGTTGGATTCAAAGGGGTTCCCCAAGGTTGAACGATGAAGTCATTATCATGAATTCGAATTTCAATATTATCGTTGATTTTGTTATATCCAGAAGGCAAAATTCCTAATGATATTTTCATGGTTTCATCCCCTTCGTTCGACGCATCATCAACCAAAGAAATTGTTATTGAAGCAGATGAAGTTCCTGTTGGAATTAAAACGGATAAGTTGCCTAAATAATCAGCGGTATTAAATGAACCGTTAGTAAGTGTATATGTAAAATTCAAATCACTTGAAACAGGTGTTTGAGTTGAAAAAGTTAAAACAAAAAAACTCCCTTCTGATAAATCTCCTGATGGTGAAGCAGTTACAATTAATCCATTAAAAATAATACCAGTTCCGTCATTATTTGCGCCTGGTGTTGGTGTTTTAACTTCATAAGTACCATCTATTTTTCGCTGAATCGATTTTGTTGTTGAAGCCAAAGTTTGGTTTTCGTTTGTACAAATGGTAATTCCAAAAACGCCCATTAATGTTGTTGGCTGCGTCGTACCTGAATTTGAATAAGCCAATGCATCAATTAAATTAGTAGAAACAGCGTCAGTATTTAAAGGGAAATCGGTGGCGTTTCCTAAATAAAGTGCTACAACATCAGGACCGTTTTGAATGGTAGAAATTGGAAAAGTAGCTGCTGGTGACGGCGAAACTCCTGCATTTCCAAAATGAATAATTCCATTAATATCGGTAGAATATCCATCTAAATCAATAGTAAAATAACTAGTTATTCCTGAATAGGGACTGGAACTTCCGCCATTAAAAAAAACTAAAACATAACCATTTAGGGAAAAATTAGGTGTGTTGGATTTTAATTCTATAAACTCTAAAATGTCAGAACTTGGAGTATCTGCATCAATTTCATTAATAACAACCTGAGAAAAACAATTCAAAGAAACCAATATCGAAGCAATAAAAAACGTTGCTTTTTTCATAAAAAATATTTTAACAAATATAGGAATAAATTACTAAGATTGTAAAAAGCTAGAAAAACCAAAACAAGAGAATTAATTATTTGATGTTTTAAAAAAATATAAAATATACTATTAAAAAATGTACATTTGCAAAAAAATTGGAATTTATTAGTTACCAAAATTATATAATTAATTAGTTTCCAGCGATTTAAAAAATTTATGAAAAAAATAGTTGAATACCGAAAACTGCTAAATGTTGATAAAACAGTACAATTAACAGATTTGAAAACCATTTATCGTAATGCGATGAAAGAAGCGCATCCTGATAAATTTCAGGGTGATGATGCTGGATTGAAAGAAGCCGAAGAAAATTCAAAACGAATTATTGAAGCCTATCATTTCTTGGTTAGTATCAATCCTGAAACAATCAAACAAAACTTACCGGAATATACAGAAACTATTGCCACGGCTACAATTACAGATTATAAATTTGTAGATGGTCGTCTAATTATAAACTTCTCAAATGGTAGCGTTTATGAATATATCAGTGTTCCAAAAGCAACTTATGTAAAAATGGTCAATGCGGATTCTCCAGGGAGATTTGCAAAAAGACATATTTTGAATTCGTTTACATGGAGAAAAACCATAAATCAAGACTAAAAATAATAGTTTTTGATTCTTTACATTTTAAAGACATGCATTTTGTGTGGCTTTTTTTTTGAATAAATAATATATAGTATTTCAAATAATTAAACAATAACAAAAATTTAAGGAATTTTGTTATTGTTACCTTATATTTTTAAATACTTTTGCAATCTAAATTCAAAAATAAATAAATTAAAATGAAAAAATTATTTTTATTA
>CAIMBK010000115.1 GCA_903839195.1 uncultured Bacteroidota bacterium
GAAAGAACCTCTTTCTCCGCAACAGAAAACCCGAAACAAACGTTTCGGGTTTTTTTATATAATCTCAATTACAATAACTACTATAACTTTCTGTTTATAAATAGAAATTAATTATCTCTCAAAACATGGGCAACCCCTACAATAGCATGAGTAGCTCCAACCCAATCTTGATACGTACCACTAAAAGTAAGGTCAATATATTCACCAACAGCTCCAAATTGACTCAAATTGAATCCAACGGTATTGATTGACTGAATACTAATATAACCTACCTGACTTCCTTCAATGCTGAATTGTGCAGTAGTATAAAGTCCCGGCACGTTAGTATTTCCCAAAATATAAATCCCCTGACCTGATGTTTCTGTACCATATCCGTAAATAGTCAATCCTGTGGTTATAGTACCCTGATTTTGACCAGCATTTGCCGTTATTCCTGTAATAATATAATTTAATGGGTTGGAATCCACTTGATAGGAAATAAATTCAGCTATGGAATTACACGTCGATAAAGTACCAATATTCGTAATGGGGGATGTAAAAGTGTAATTAATCGTACTTGTTGTTTGCAAATCATTAAAA
This sequence comes from uncultured Bacteroidota bacterium, assembly GCA_903839195.1. Lineage (GTDB taxonomy): Bacteria > Bacteroidota > Bacteroidia > Flavobacteriales > Flavobacteriaceae > Flavobacterium. The sequence goes on from CAIMBK010000115.1 coordinate 580, forward strand.
TTAAATCCTTGTAACGTGAAATTTGAATTCGATGGACAATAAATCATGGCAAGCGAAAAGGCTCCATTCGTAACTGGTGACGGATAAAATTGATTACCATAATGCACCAAAACATACCCATTCGACACATTGGAATTATCACATTTTAATAGCGTTCCTTGAACAACCGTGCTGGCCACCTGTGGATTATCAATTACAATCGTTGGCAATGTTATATCGGTGCTAAATGGACCAATCGTAGAAGTACTTATCGGCGTGTCTCCACAAATATCAATACTATAAATAGTCATCGTTAATACTTGATTCGCTGGAATCAATCCATTCACTTGCCCTTGAGCATTAGAATATCCAGTTCGTGGATACGGGCTATTACTTGAAACCAATTCCACTCGAATATTAGCCAAGGGTTGATTGGTAGTATTAACAATATTCATAGACAACGTAACGGTAGGAAAAGGCGCGTCACAATTCCACCATGAAAAATGAGAAACCGTACCCACATAATAATTTCCTTGTTTGGTTACGCTTCCCTCCTCTTTCCAATACCCAAGTGAATCATCAAAATGCCAAAGCGGCATTGAACTTGGTGCCGAAGCCATTTGCGCATCGTCAATTCGGATCGTGATTTGTGCTGTATGTCCGCTGGCAATTTGTAATTTTTGTCCGTTACTGCCGCGCAATTCGACATTCATCATTCCGAAAGTTTCTAATGTTTTTTGTTGTCCTGATAAATCTTGTGCATATAACATTCCTGGCATTAATTCAGAAATAGTAGGTTCTGACGGGGTTAAATGAAACATAGAAACAGAAACAGCACCTGAATACGAAACACCATTTTCATCTTGAAAGGCACCGTCAAAAACAACTTTGGTGCCCGAATAAATAGAAACTTCAGAAGTAGTACCTGAAGAAATGGTTTGTAAAGTATCTTGCGGAAGCATCATGATTTTGACATGATTCGTTCCCGATGTTGGAACCAATGACCTAGAACCGTCAATAAAACCTGATTTTTTTGCAGTTATATAAGCAAACTTTTCACGGACACTTGCGTCATTAATTATAAAAACACCATTACTATCCGTCTGAACGGTAGAAGTTCCAATGGCGATAGTTACGTTTGAGATGGGTGAATTATTGACATCGACAATTTGTCCAATGAAATTTCTGGAAACAGCTGCTCCGAAATTTTCAGCAAATTTGACATCATTTTGTTGGTTCTGATTGTTTGAACTGTCGTCCTGATCCGAACATCCAGCTATTATAAAACAAAATAAAAGGGTCGAAAAAAGTAGGTTTAGCTTTTTCATATTGAAAAGTATTGAATTAGTTAGGTATCAAAAATAGTAATTTTAGTGATAAAACCTGAAATTTTCAATACTATTTTTCGTCAAGTAACTTTCTAAGTGATTGCTTTTCAGCGGATATAAGATTCGGATATAAGGTTTCAAAATAACTTCGAAAGGTTTTGTTTTTTATTAAAGTGCGAATGCGTTCTCTGGCAAATTTAGAAAACTGCCATTGATGACTCGTCAAAGCATTGACCAAATACGGCAGTGGATTCTTGTCATTTTCATTGCTAAAAAGCAAACTTTCAATAGCATTTCTTCGTACGGAGGATTCAAATTTTGGCGAAGCATAATCCAACAATTCATCATAAAATTGTACTTTCGAATCGGTTTCATAATCCTTGGTTTGCAATGCCAATGTCAACCACAAAATTCTCAGATTTTTGTCATTAAAACCCACCCAAAGTCGTGATTTGTCCAAAAGCATTTTTTGATCTTCTGGAAATTTAGACCAACTCGTTCCTAAAACTATTTCGCGCGTCAAATACGATTCGTCTTCCAAAAGCGAAAAATAAGATTCCTTAAAAGCGGCCGGGATTTCAGTCATTATTTTAGCAACAGCCTGTCGAACATTAACATCGTTGGTTTTCATGGCCAAATCCAATAAAGTGGCTTTTTCGTCAAAGGAAACAGCTTCAATTTGTAACAAAATAGCTTCTTTGGCAGGATAATAAACATTGGAATTCATGATTGTTTCAAAATACTTTTTCTTTTCCTCAAATGGCTTTCCTTTTAGTTTCTGAATTTCAAATAAGGTTCGAATGAATTCGCTTTTCGATTGAATTTCTTTGGCTTCAATACTATCAAAACCCGACGATTCGAGCCATTTTTTTCTAAAAGCAACCAAATCAAATTTGGTCAGTTTTTGAACTTCAAACAAGAAATTATCGGTAGAAACATTTTGAAACGCATATTTTTTCAGATAATTTTTTACCGCTTTTCGAAAAACCGTTTCGCCAATTTTGGTTCGCAATACATGAAGCGCCCACGCCCCTTTTTGATAATACGTCAACGAACTGGCTTTATCGCTCAAAATCGGAATGGAATCGGTTTTAGATGCCGCTTTCAATTGTTGCGCATTTTGATATAATTTATAATTGAAATAATCCTCGCCAAAAATTTCTTTTTCGGCCAATAAAGCAAAATACGTGGCAAATCCTTCCTGAAGCCAATGGTCTTTCCCGCTTTTGGCCGTCACCAAATCGCCAAACCATTGATGCGCCAATTCATGGGCGTTGACATTCACATAATTCCGATCGTTAAATCCAATTGAATCAACTACAAAATCTCTAGAAAAAAGGGTGGCCGAAGTATTTTCCATTCCCGCATACAGAAAATCTCGCACCGGAATTTGTTTGTAAACTTCCCAAGGATATTCCACTCCGATTTCTTTTTCGAAAAAATCAAAAATAAATTGGCTGTCAAAATAAGTGGTTTTAAACTTTTCTTCATCTGCGGATTCGTAATACAATTGTATGGGAATTCCGGATTTTGAAACTAGTTTTTGGTTTTCATATTTTCCAATAGCAAGCGCCAAAAGATAGCTACTCATAGGGTTTTTCATTCGATAATGCCAAACGTTTTGATCCTGAAAAGTTTCCGTGCTTTGCAAAACACCATTGGAAATAACTTGGTAGTTTTTGTCAAAATAGACATCCAAATTAAATACCAATTTTTCATTCGCATCATCAAAACTTGGAAACCAATGACTGGTGAATTTCCCTTGTCCTTGTGTCCAAATTTGAAGATTGTCTTTTTCGCCTACAAAATATAAAGTTTGTTTGGGTTGCGCTTCATAATGAAACGAAAGTGTGTTTTTTCCTTTTTTAAATCCATTAAATAGAATCAATTTCTTCCCCGAATTTTTAAAATCAACAATTGAATTATTGATCCTAAGATTGGAAAACGCCATATTTTGAGCATCCAATCGAATTGTGTCAATGGCTGAATTGACTTTGAATTCATAAAAAACATCACCCGAAACTGTTTTTTGAGAAGGATTTAGGTTTATTTTTCCCAAAACAGATTGAAAATCAACCGATTTTGATTGTTGGGAATAAACAACAGAAACCATAAAAAACAAAAAGTAATACCGCATTTCGAGTAGTTTTTTTCAAATAAAAACAAATATACACAGACTTTGGGTTTGAAAAGAAGATTTTTAATTTTCCTAATAAAAAACTATATTCGCAATATGCAATCCAACCTACTTCAAACACCAATCGAATACCTCAAAGGCGTTGGGCCTAACCGAGGCGATTTGTTGCGTAAGGAATTGGGTATTCATAAATATGGCGATTTAATCAATTTTTATCCGAATCGATATATTGATAGAACGCGCTATTTTAAGATTAATCAATTACAAAATTCGAGCGCGGAAGTACAAATTATTGGTAAAATAATTCACATCAAAACAGTCGAACCTCCAAAAGGAAAAAAACGATTGGTGGCAACATTTACAGATGACACAGGCCAAATGGAATTGGTTTGGTTTCAAGGTCAAAAATGGATTCGGGAAAGTTTACAACTGAATGTTCCGCTAGTTATTTTTGGGAAATGTTCTTCATTTGGTGGCGTTTTCAATATGGCGCATCCCGAAATTGAATTGCTTTCGGAACATGAAAAAAGTTTGCGATCGGCTATGCAACCGGTTTATCCATCGACCGAAACACTCACAAATAGAGGAATTTCGAATCGTGTGGTCAACAAATTAATGCAACAATTGTTTTTGGAAACCCAATCGCTTTTTGCAGAAACATTACCAAATTATTTACTTTCGGATTTAAAATTGATTTCCAAAAAGGAAGCGTTATTCAATATTCATTTTCCAAAAAGTGCCGATGCATTGGCAAAAGCGCAATTTCGATTAAAATTTGAAGAATTATTTTTTATTCAATTGCAATTAATCTCAAGGAACCTCATTCAGAAACACAAAATAAAAGGACATCCATTTTCAAAAGTTGGAACCAATTTTACGTCTTTTTTTCAAAATCATTTGCCTTTTGAATTAACAAATGCACAAAAAAGAGTGCTTAAAGAAATTCGAAACGATTTGGGAAATCCCGCGCAAATGAATCGGTTGCTTCAAGGCGATGTGGGTTCGGGAAAAACAATCGTGGCTTTTATGAGCATTCTTTTGGCGATTGATAATGGCTTTCAGGCTTGCTTAATGGCGCCAACAGAAATTCTTGCAAACCAACATTTTATTGGACTTTCTGAATTGTCTAAATTATTGAATATCAATATTAAAATACTTACAGGCTCAACCAAAACTTCAGAAAGAAAAATCATTCACGAAGAGCTAGAAAACGGACAATTACAACTCCTAATTGGCACCCACGCTTTGTTAGAAGACAAAGTGCAATTTCAAAATTTAGGGCTTGCAATTATTGACGAACAACATCGTTTTGGCGTAGAACAACGCTCCAAACTTTGGAAGAAAAACACCATTCCGCCGCATGTTTTGGTAATGACCGCAACGCCCATTCCGAGAACCTTAGCAATGAGTTTGTATGGCGATTTGGATATTTCCGTAATTGACGAATTGCCTCCTGGACGGAAACCCATTCAAACCGTGCATCGCTTTGATTCGAATCGATTGAAAGTTTGGAAATTTATTAGTGATGAAATTGCTTTGGGACGACAGATTTACATTGTGTATCCGTTGATTCAAGAATCGGAAAAAATGGATTTCAAAGATTTAATGGATGGTTATGAAAGTATTTCTAGGGATTTTCCGCTACCGAAATATGCTATTTCGATTGTTCATGGGAAAATGAAAGCAGCGGATAAAGCGGCCGAAATGCAACGTTTTTCGGATGGAAAAACCAATATTATGGTAGCCACAACGGTAATTGAAGTGGGTGTGAACATTCCAAACGCAAGCGTAATGATTATTGAAAGTGCCGAACGATTTGGTTTGTCCCAATTGCACCAACTTCGTGGTCGTGTGGGTCGTGGCGCCGAACAAAGTTATTGCATTTTAATGACCAGTCACAAACTGAGCAACGATAGTAAAATCCGAATGGAAACCATGACAAAAACCAATGACGGATTTGAAATTGCCGAAGTGGATTTGAAACTGCGTGGGCCTGGAGACTTAATGGGAACACAACAAAGTGGCGTCTTGAATCTTCAGATTGCCGATTTGGTTAAGGATAAAGATATTCTGCAATTGGCGCGTCATCATGCTATAAAAATCATGCAAGAAGACGCTGGATTACAAAAACCAGAACATCAATCGATGCGAGTTGTTTTTATAGAAATGACCAAGCGCAAAAATATTTGGAATTATATTAGTTAATAGAAAGCAAAATCTAATATTGATAATTATATTTGCAATCATATAAAATGAAAAAATGAAAATATCCTACAACTGGTTAAAACAGTTTATAAAAACAGATTGGAATTCAGAAGAAACGGCCGCGCTTTTAACCGATTTAGGTTTGGAAGTGGAAGGAGTAGAAAAATATGAAAGTCTGAAAGGCGGATTACAAGGCGTGGTAGTTGGTCATGTTTTGACTTGCGTTTCGCATCCCAATGCCGATAAACTGAGCATCACAACAGTTGATTTAGGCGATGGAAATCCAGTACAAATTGTTTGTGGAGCGCCCAATGTTGCTGCGGGACAAAAAGTTCCTGTTGCCACCATCGGAACTAAATTGTTTGATAAAGAAGGAAATTCATTTGAAATCAAAAAAGGAAAAATTCGTGGTGAAGAAAGCCACGGAATGATTTGTGCCGAAGACGAATTGGGATTGGGCGAAAGCCATGATGGAATTTTAATTCTTGACAATAGCTTGGTTGCAGGAACGCCTGCTTCCCAAGTTTTTGAAATCGAAACCGACGAGGTTTTTGAAATCGGACTTACGCCCAACCGTGCCGATGCGATGAGTCATTGGGGCGTTGCAAGAGATTTACGAGCGGGAATTATACAAAAAATAGGCAATCATGCCGAAATAATAACACCTTCTGTCAATAAATTTAAAGTCGATAAACGTACTTTAAAAATTGATGTAAAAGTCGAAGAACCGAAACTAGCGCCAAGATATTGCGGTGTGACCATTTCTGGAATTACGGTAAAACCTTCGCCTGAATGGTTGAAAAATCGTTTGAAAGCCATTGGGTTAACCCCAAAAAATAATATTGTCGATGTTACTAATTATGTTTTACACGAATTAGGACAACCGCTTCATGCTTTTGATGCTTCAAAAATAAATGGTAAAATCATTGTAAAAACCGTTCCGAGTGGGACAAAATTTACAACGCTTGACGCCGTTGAACGCAGCCTTCACGAAGAAGATTTAATGATTTGTGACGAAAATGGACCGTTGTGTATTGCAGGCGTTTTTGGCGGAATGGATTCCGGAGTTTCCGAAACTACCACTACCCTATTTTTAGAAAGCGCCTATTTCAATCCGGTTGCTATTAGAAAAACAGCAAAAAGACATACTTTGAGCACCGATGCTTCCTTTCGTTTTGAAAGAGGAATTGATCCAACGATTACGGAATATGCTTTGAAACGCGCTGCTATTTTGATTCAAGAAGTGGCTGGCGGCGAAATCACCTCCGATATTATTGATATTTATAACAAAAAAATTGAGGATTTTTCGGTGGTTTTGAACTTTCAAAATGTAAAGAAAATCATTGGTCAAGAAATCCCAAAAGAAACCATTAAGAAAATTTTAGTTTCCTTAGATATCAAAGTTACGAGTGTTTCCGATTCGAGTTTGGGGCTTATAATTCCGGCGTATCGTGTGGATGTGCAACGTGAAATTGATGTCATCGAGGAGATTCTGCGCGTGTATGGTTACAATAACATTAATTTCAGCAACAAATTAAATGCTACGATTTCGAATTCTTCTAGAACCGAAGATTATAAAGTGCAAAATGCGGTTGCCTCACAATTGAATTCGTTAGGATTTCATGAAATGATGGCCAATTCATTGACCACGCCCGATTATATCAAATTGTCAGAAAATTTACGCGACGAATACAATGTAACGATATTAAATCCGTTGAGCAATGATTTGTCGGTGATGCGTCAATCGTTGTTATTCTCCGGATTGGAGGCCGTTTCTTATAATATCAACCGAAGAAATTCGGATTTGAAATTATTTGAATTTGGAAAAACCTATCACAAACATCCTTCCAACTATGAAGAAATAAAGCATTTGAGTTTATTTGTTTCTGGAAATAGAACGAACGAAAGTTGGACCACAACCGAAAAACCATCTGATTTCTTTTTGTTTAAAGGCTATATAAAAGCCGTTTTATCACGATTAGGAATAGCCAAAACGCAACACAAACCCATGACTTCTGATGTTTTTGCGGAAGGAATGGCGATTGCGGTTGGCAATACGGTTTTGGTTGAATTTGGCACCGTAAAGAAAAGCGTCTTGAAACATTTTGACATCAAGCAAGATGTTTTGTATGCCGATTTCGATTGGGGTGCGATTTTGAAACTGCTTTCCAACAAAATTAAATTTTCCGAAATTCCGAAATATCCAGAAGTGCGTCGGGATTTGGCTTTATTGCTGGACGACAGCGTGACTTTTGATCAAATCTATGCCCTTGCCCGACAATCGGAAAAAGGCGTTTTGAAGGACATTACACTTTTTGATGTGTATCAAGGGACTAATTTGCCCGAAGGCAAAAAATCGTATGCGGTTAGTTTTATCATTCAAGACAACACCAAAACGCTGAACGATTCGCAAATAGAGAAAATCATGGAAAAACTAATTGGCACTTTCCAAACCGAATTGGGCGCTAGCTTGCGCTAATAAATATTATTTAATTCAAAAAAGGGTAAAGCTGAAATTTAGTTTTACCCTTTTTTATTTTTATAAATTGATTGCCTATTTGACTTACATAACCCCTTTTAAGTGGTTCCAAACTACTTTTAATACGTTACACAACCCCTTTTAAGTGGTTCCAAACTACTTTTAATACGTTACATAACCCCTTTTAAGTGGTTCAAGACTACTTTTAATACGTTATACAACCCATGATAACTCACGAATCCCATAAAGCTAAAAGCTAAAAGCTAAAGGCTAAAAGCTAAAAGCCAACAGCTAAAAAAGATTAACTATTAGCATCCCTAAATATAGGGATTGTTTTGTGTTATAATAAAGAGTAGTTTTACAGTATTAAATTATAGAAATTATGAAAAAAATTACTTTATTTATTATTTTGGGTTTTAGTTTAAACTCCTTTGCCCAAACAGCTGGCAATGGTTTAACCGATATTGATGGCAACATTTATAACAGTGTTATTATTGGAACCCAAGAATGGCAAAAAGAAAATTTAAATGTTTCAAAATATGCCGATGGAACTGTTATTCCCGAAGTAACCGACCCAACAGCATGGGCAAACTTAACCACAGGTGCATGGTGTTATTATAATAATGACCCCGCCAACGGAGCTGTTTATGGTAAATTATACAATTGGTATGCAGTGGCTGGAATAGACGACACAGACCCTATTACTCCAAACAAGACATTAGCGCCTTCAGGCTACCACATCCCTACTGATGAAGAATGGACGACTTTAACAACCTATTTAGGGGGATTAAGTGTTGCAGGGGGTAAAATGAAATCAACTGGCTCAACCCTCTGGACTAGCCCTAACACGGGTGCTACCAACTCCAGTGGATTTACCGGTCTTCCGGGAGGTTATCGCTACAACAATGTATATCCATCCAACAATGTTGGCTACAATGGTTTCTGGTGGAGTTCGTCAGAGGGCAGTACTACGATTGCCTTGCACCGCTCACTGGCTTACAGTAACAGCGGTTTTGGCAGTTCCACCAACCCTAAGGTACACGGTTTCTCAGTGCGCTGCATCGTCGGTGATATACTTTCTAATCCAACATTTGACACAAGTAATTTACAACTATATCCTAATCCTGTTTCAAATGTCTTAAATATTACTGCTAATTACACGCTTATCAATCAACCTTATACTATTATTGATGGTTTAGGAAGAGTAGTTTTAAAAGGCAAACTAAATGAATTTGATACCGCCATAAATGTTGAGCAATTGTCAAAAGGTATTTATTATTTAAAGGTATCAGATAACAACGCAAGTAAGTTTGTAAAGGATTAATTACCAAGGAAAACCAACTCAATCACAATTAACTAAGTCACCCGAAACGGTGGCTTTTTTTTTATCCCAACCAGCCGTCACGATCCAAGCTTCTGTATTGAATGGCTTCGGCGATGTGGGTGGTTTCAATAGCCGGAACCCCTTCCAAATCGGCAATAGTTCGGGCCACTTTTAAAATGCGGTCATAGGCGCGCGCCGATAAATTCAAACGTTCCATAGCGGTTTTTAATAATTGTTTGGAGGCGTCATCCAATTGGCAAAACTCTCGAATGTGTTTAGAACTCATTTGTGCATTATAATTCACCTTTTCCATCTCTTGAAAACGCACCGATTGAAATTCTCTAGCTTTGGTAACGCGTTCGCGAATGGTAACGCTGCTTTCCGATTTTCGATCATCAGCCAGTTTTTCAAAAGGAACGGGAGTCACTTCAATATGAATGTCAATTCGATCCAACAAAGGACCCGAAATCTTGCTTAAGTAGCGTTGCATTTCGTGGGGCGAAGAAGTTTGAGGAGCATCTGGGTCATTAAAAAACCCACTCGGACTAGGATTCATACTAGCCACCAGCATAAACGAAGACGGATACGTCACGGTAAACTTAGCTCTCGAAATAGTGACTTCGCGGTCTTCTAAGGGTTGGCGCATTACTTCCAAAACATCGCGTTTGAATTCGGGCAATTCATCCAAAAACAAAACCCCATTATGTGCCATCGAAATCTCGCCAGGTTGCGGATAACTTCCGCCGCCAACGAGCGCTACATTTGAAATCGTATGATGGGGACTTCGAAACGGCCGTTGGTTCATCAAACCGACTTCTTTTAGTTTTCCTGCAACACTATGAATTTTGGTCGTTTCAAGTGCTTCTCGCAATGTCATTGGCGGAAGAATACTGGGTAATCGTTTGGCAAGCATCGTTTTTCCAGCGCCTGGCGGGCCAATGAGGATAATATTATGTCCGCCGGCAGCAGCAATTTCCATGCAGCGTTTGATGCTTTCTTGACCACGAACATCGCTAAAATCAAACTCAGGAAAATCTAATGTTTTGTTGAATTCGGCACGAGTGTCAAAAACGGTGGGTTCTAAAGTGCCTTTTCCTTCAAAAAAGTCTATGATTTCTTGTACGTTTTCAACGCCATAAACGTCTAAACCACTAACAATGGCGGCTTCGTTTGCATTTTGTTTAGGGAGAAAAAAACCTTTAAATCCTTCTTCTTTGGCTTTTATAGCGATCGGCAAAGCGCCTCGAATGGGTTGTAAACTTCCATCGAGTGACAATTCGCCCATGATTATGTATTGATCCACACTATCGGCTTGAATTTGAGAAGAAGCAACTAGGATTCCAATGGCCAATGTTAAATCATAGGCCGAACCTTCTTTTCGCAAATCGGCCGGCGCCATATTGATGGTGATTTTTTTTACGGGTAATGAGTAACCGTTGTTTTTGAGAGCAGCCGCAATTCGATAACTGCTTTCTTTGATGGCATTGTCGGGCAATCCAACTAGGTGATAACCAACTCCTTTATCGATATTTACTTCAACTGTGATGGTTGTGGCTTCTACGCCGAATACGGCGCTTCCAAATACTTTTACTAACATGGCTTATACGTTTAATTTGATAATTCTACTTTCAAAAATAGTAAAAAAAACAAATTAAACAATTAAACTAGTTGCAATAATTTATGGAAAACGTTGGGAAATTACTTCTTAAAATTTGAAATTCCTTGTTTCAACCAATTGGCATACAACAAAACATCGGGATTGTAGCTCGTTGTAGGGGTTTCTGGATTCAAATTATTTCCTTCCAAATCAACCAAAACGTATAAAGGTTGTGTATTGGTGTTGTATTTGGTTATCATAAAATCGGTCCATTTGTCGCCAATGGTTTCAATTTTTGAACCCGTTGTTTTGGAAATAAATTGTTCGTTTATTTGCAATGGGCGTTTGTCATCGGCAAATAATGAAATCAAAACTACTTGGTTTTTTAGAATATTTAGCACTTGTTCGTCCGACCAAACATTGTTTTCCATTTTACGACAATTCACGCAAGCATGTCCCGTAAAATCTAACAAAACTGGTTTTTTTACTTCTTTGGCGAAAGCCAAACCTTTGTCATAATCCGTAAAAATCAATAATCCGTTAGGACCTAATTCGGCTCCGTCAGGATATTTCTCGGCAGAAGTATTTGATGAAAATCCGATTCCTTGTGGACTTTCGCTATAGGTTTGTGGCGGTGGAAAAGCGCTTATTAATTTCAACGGAGCGCCCCAAAGTCCTGGAATCATATAAAAAGTAAATGAAAAAACAAGCAACGCCAATAGCATTCTGCCAACCGAAATATGGGTCATTGGTGAATCATGAGGCAAAGTGATTTTTCCTAAAAGATAAATTCCCCAAGTTCCGAAAATGGCAATCCAAATGGCTAGAAAAGTTTCACGTTCAAAATAATGCAATTGTAAAACCAAATCAGCATTGGACAAAAATTTGAAAGCCAAAGCCAATTCCAAAAATCCTAGTGAAACTTTAACCGTATTCAACCAGCCTCCCGATTTTGGCAACGAATGCAACCAACCTGGAAACATAGCAAACAACATAAATGGCAAAGCCAATGCCGATGAAAACCCGAACATTCCAATTACTGGGGCGATTCCGCCACTAGAAGCTGCTTGAACTAAAAGGGTTCCAACGATGGGGCCAGTGCAAGAAAAGGACACAATTGCCAAAGCCAAAGCCATGAATACAATTCCAAGAAGTCCGCCTCTATCAGCTTGTTTATCGACTTTATTTGCCCATGAATTGGGTAACATTATTTCGAAAGCACCCAAAAAGGAAATCGCAAAAAACACTAACAAAGCAAAGAAAATAACATTAAACCATACATTCGTTGAAAGCGCGTTTAAGGCATCGGCACCAAAAATTGAAGTAACCGCAAGTCCCAAAACCACATAAATAAAAATAATCGATAAGCCATAAAAAACAGCATTTCGTTTTCCTTGGGCTTTCGTTTTGCTTTGTTTGGTAAAAAAACTAACCGTCATAGGTATCATCGGAAAAACACAAGGCGTTAACAAAGCGGCAAAACCACCAAGAAAGGCCAAAAAGAAAATGGACCATAATCCTTTCTTTTCTTCTTTTTTGGGAATGATGGGGCTATTTTTTGTTTCTAATGAAGTCGCTTTTGATTGAGTTACAGTGGTTGTATCGGCTACTATTGTGTCGTTTTTTACGGGTAAAACCGCTCCCGAAGTGACGGCTGGAATTACAAATTGAAATGATTTATTCAAATTAATGCAAACTTCTTTACAAACTTGATAATCAATTTCTGCTTTAATAATGGCGCCTTCTACGTTGCTGATTGTAACTTTTTGAGTGAATTTAGCTTTCTTTTCAAAGAAAAATTCATCCACACCGAAAACATCGTTAAATTGTTTTTTATACGTGCTTTCCTTAGTTTTTCCAACCAAATCATAAACGCCTTTTGCTGGTGCAAATGCAAACGATAATGGAATTGGGCCACCATCTGGCGTAAATTGCGAATACAAATGCCAACCCGAATCGATTGTGGCTTCTAGAATCAAATTGTATTCCGTATCCGATATTTTTTCGGTTTTGGATTTCCATTTTACAGGGTCTAAAACTTGTGAATTTGCGGTTACAAAAGCAAAAAAAGCAACCAATAAAAAAACTATTTTCTTCATTATAATAAAGCTATTTGAATACTATTTTGTGTTGTATGATCAATTTTAAAACGTTCGTCTTGCCGAATTCCAATTACCCAAACAATTTGATTATCAGAATATAAAAGCCAACAATTTTCTTTTTCTAACAATGATAATTTCTCGTCTTTAAAAAGTTTGCTCACTTTTTTGGATCGTCCATTCATTCCTAAAGGCTGAAAAATCGCACCTTCTTTCCATTTCTTGAGTACCAATGGAAATTGCAACTTATCGGCGTCAACAAATATAACTGAATTTTCATTATCCGAAAGGAAACTTTTGTTACCAATAGTTAGTTTAATTGGAAAATCGATTGTTTGTTGATTTTGGTCAATATAATATGCTTCGTCTAAATCGGTTTCCATTATTGGACTTAAAATTAAATCCTCCCGGTTTTTAAGTAATCTATAATGAGTTGAAAAAATTTGTTTGCCAGAAACGGCTTCAACCAAATCATAAATCGCATCCCAATCCGAAAAACCATAATCCTTCAACCATTGATACAAATAGGATTTATAATTGGGGATTTCCTTTATTTTTAAACAATCAAAATGCACCTCCTCGCCTATTTCATTGGCCACAAAAGCATACATGAAATTTGCCGCATCGTCAACCATGCTTTTAGATTCTTGCAAATAGGTTTGTGTTTTTTGAAAAGAATATAAAAAATCAGGATTCAATTCTTTGAAAATAGGCACCAAATTATGCCTAATTTTATTGCGCAAATAATAATCGGAAGCGTTGCTGCTGTCTTCGCGCCACATGATTTTATTTTCTTGGGCATATTCCAAAATTTCATCCCGTGAAAAAGACAAAAGCGGACGAACAACCAACTCATTTTGAACTGGAATTCCAGTCAAACCTTCTAAACCCGTTCCACGAATCATATTAATCAAGGTAGTTTCCAGAGCGTCATCGGCGTGATGTGCCGTTAGGATATAATCGTATTTTTCAGTGGCAGCCAATTCATAAAACCAATTGTATCGCAATTCGCGAGCTGCAACTTGGGTTGATAATTTGTAATCAATGGCAAAGTTTTTGGTGTCAAATTGTGTCGTATAACACTTAATAGCGTTGGATTTGCAATAATCTAGAAGGAATTTTTCGTCGTCAAAACTTTCCAAACCTCGCAATTGAAAATTACAATGCGCCACCGCAATTTCAAAAGGAAGCTGTTGAAACAAATGTAACATTACCATACTATCAAGTCCGCCACTTGTTGCCAATAGCAGTTTTTTTTCGCTTAAAAAAGGAAAATGCAATCGCAAATGTTGGAGCAATTTTTCTAACATAGTATAAATTTTCAAAGACGTTCTTTGGAAAAGCGAATTTAAGTTTTTAAAATGGAATTTCCGCTTTTTGATTGTAATCCATAAAAAAAGGCAACCAATTTATAGTATTTTATAAATCCTGTTTGTGTTCCAAAACGTGTAACATGGCTTTGGCTTTTAATAAACATTCTTCATATTCCTTTTCAGGAATAGCAAGAGAAGTAAGGGCGCTTCCAACGGAGAAAGAAAGGTAATTATTGTTTTTATTATATAAAATACTGCGAATCACTACATTAAAATCAAAATCACCCACCGGCGAAAAATAGCCAATCGCTCCGCTATATAATCCGCGTTTGGTTGCTTCGAGTTCCTCAATAATTTTCATGGCTGATAATTTTGGGGCGCCAGTCATACTTCCCATTGGGAAAGTCGTTTGAAGAATATCAATTGGCGAAATGGTATTGGAAACTTCCGAACTAATCGTAGAAATCATTTGATGCACTTGTTTGAAAGAATAAATGGCGCACAATTCTTCCACTTTTACAGAACCTTTATTAGCAGTTTGAGACAAATCGTTGCGCACCAAATCGACAATCATGATGTTTTCGGAACGTTCTTTTGCATCTGACGCTAAATCCAATTTTGATTTTTCGTCTTGAATTGGGTCTTCAAATCTTTTAGCGGTTCCTTTTATGGGTTGGGAAATAACTTGAGTTCCTTCTTTGCGCAAATAGCGTTCCGGTGAGGCTGAAAGCAAAAAATGTTCATTATTTTTAAAAAAAGCTGCAAAAGGCGTTTGCGAAATTGTAGCTAATTTTTGATACGTATCAATTGGATTTATTTGGGCGTTTTCGGCAAAAAATTCCATACAAAAATTGGCTTCGTAAATGTCGCCTTGCTGGATATATTCTAGCATTTTTTGAGTCTTTTCAATATATGCTGCTTTGGAAATTCTTGGAACTATTGTGGGCGAATTTAGTTTTTTAAATGCTGGATTATTTTGGGCGAGAATGGCTTCAAAATCAGAATCAACCTCATCATCACAAACATTCAAATATTGAATTTCAAGCACGTTTCCCTTTAATAAAAACAATTTCTTGGGTTGAAAGAAATACAAATCTGGAAATAATAATCCGTCATAATTATTGGAAAACAAAGCATTATTGGTGTTTTTTAAGTCATAGGCCAAATACCCAAAAAGCCAATCTTTTGTAGTTTGTTGGTATTGTTTTAAATCTTCAAAAGCATTCTGATAGTCCGTTTTTATTGACGTGAAAGCATCCACAGCAAGCACGCAATCGTATTTGGAATACTGTTGCGGAAAGTCATTACTATCCAAAAAAAGAATTTCCCGAAATTGTTGCGCCCAATTTAGAACTTGTACCTTAAAAAGAGAAGGATTTGAAACCGCCTTTAAAATTGATGTTCTCAAACAAATTGAATTTATTTCTATTATATGAAAGTCCTAAAAAAGCGTTATTTGTCCGTCTTCGTCGGGCTCGATTTCGGAATCGTCGGTAATTTCAATTTCAGCGTCTTCATTCACTTCAATTTCCTCCGGAGCGATTACTTCGGGTTCTTCAAACGGCAACGATTCCATCAAATTTACTTGTTTCAATTTGTCAGCTGTTAATTGATTTCCGAGTGCTTTAAATCCTTTTACAGCGATAAATTGTTCCAAATCAATAATTTGATTTTCTTTTTGAACGCCTTTCACTTTGGCAAAAACAATTTCGGCCACAGGACGCCAATCGGTTGAAACTATTTCTAATTGGGATTTTTCGTTTTCCGTAATAAAATACTCCTCTTTATTTTCATTTTCAACCAAGAAACGTTTTACGAAATAGCGTTCTTTTTCGCCGTCATAATAAATGGTAGAAATTGGTTTATTCGGATTCCATTTTTCCAAAACAATCATGTCTTCATCAAAATGCGTGGTCAATTCTGGAATAATTGTTCTCAATTTCCCGGATTGATTAATGATTAGCAAACGGTCATTGGGTCTGAATTCGCCCAACAATTCGCCACGCGCATCCACATTTAATCTTTGAACCGTATCGTCAAACCAAACTTTTCTTGGTCGCAAAGTGGAGATTCCTTTTTCCTTTAATTCAATTTTCTTGATTGGATATTTCGTAACCGTATTTCCGCGAGAAGCGCGACCTTTTATGGCGACATCTGTAAAATCGAGATCCCATTTTAATTTTTTCACGTTTCCAACTTGACGCAATAAAATAGTTACCACTTCCGCTTCCCCATTTGGATTGGCAGAAAAATATAACACTTGCGAACCAGGTTTTTCTTGTGTTAAATCATAAAATTTATCACGAGTTACCCCAGAAACATTGAAACGTTTTACAAAAGTAGATCCATTTTTTCCGTCACGATACATCATATTATAGATGGTTCGTTTGTCATTTTTATCAAAAACGGCAATGTGGATAATATCTTTTCCGACAAATTTCTTGTCATCGACCTTAGAAATCATAACTTTTCCATCACGAAGAAATACAATTACATCATCAATATCGGAACAATCCGCAACATATTCGTCTTTCTTTAAGCCCGTTCCGAAGAAACCTTCTTCTTTGTTGACATATAATTTGGTATTTCGTAAAACCACTTTTGTGGCTTCAATCGTATCGAAGCTTCGTAATTCGGTTTGGCGTTCGCGGCCTTTTCCGTATTTTTCTTTGAGTTTTACAAAATAATCAATGGCAAAATCAATCAAATTATCCAGATGATATTGCACTTCTTTCATTTCGTCTTCCAACTTTGCAATAAAATCATCGGCTTTATCCGAATCGAAACGCGTGATTCGAATCATTGGAATTTGAGTCAATTTTTGCAAATCGTCATCTTCTATTTCTCTTACAAATGATTTTTTGAAAGGTTCGAATTGTCTGTACATATATTCATAAAGCGTTTCTCTATCGGAATATAATTTGAAATCAATGTACATTTCTTCGCGAATGAATATTTTTTCCAAAGTAGAAAAATGCCATTTGTTTTTTAGCTCTTCCAATTGGATTTCCAATTCGGCTTTCAATAATTGCACAGTTCGTTCTGTCGAAATTTTCAACATTGCCGAAACCCCAATAAACAAAGGTTTATTATCCTCAATCACACAACCCAAAGGCGCTACCGATGTTTCGCAAGCCGTAAAAGCATACAAAGCATCAATGGATTTATCGGGAGAAACTCCCGGAAAAAGATGAATTAATATCTCGACTTCGGCCGCGGTATTGTCTTCAATTTTCTTGATTTTGATTTTTCCTTTTTCGTTGGCTTTCAAAATACTATCAATCAAACTTGATGTATTGGTTGAAAATGGAATTTGCGTAATGACCAACGTTTGTTTGTCTAATTGCGAGATTTTGGCACGAACGCGAACACGTCCGCCACGTAAACCGTCGTTGTAATTAGAAACATCGGCAATTCCAGCGGTTTGAAAATCTGGAAATAAAGTAAACGGTTTTCCTTTCAGAATTTTGATCGAAGCATCGATTAATTCATTGAAATTGTGCGGCAACACTTTGGTTGAAAGTCCAACGGCAATTCCTTCGGCACCTTGCGCCAAAAGTAATGGGAATTTTACGGGTAGATTATTAGGTTCGGCACGACGTCCATCGTAAGACATTCCCCAATCGGTAATTTTTGGAGAATATAGAACTTCCAAAGCAAATTTTGACAAACGTGCTTCAATGTATCGAGAAGCCGCTGCGCTATCGCCGGTGAGAATATTTCCCCAGTTTCCTTGACAATCTATTAATAATTCTTTTTGACCAATTTGAACCATTGCATCGCCAATACTTGCGTCTCCGTGAGGGTGATATTGCATCGTATGTCCTACAACATTGGCCACTTTATTATAACGACCATCATCCAACTCTTTCAGCGAGTGCATAATTCGACGTTGAACGGGCTTGAAACCATCTTCAATAGCAGGAACGGCACGTTCGAGAATCACATAGGAAGCATAATCCAAAAACCAATCTTTGAACATTCCTGTCACTTTGGTAATGGTGTCTTCTGGATTTTCGTCGTTTTCGTAAAAATGATTTCCGCCTGACGATCTTATATCATCAAAGCCTTTCTCAAATTCTTCCTCATTTCCATCGTCGTTTGTTGAATCGTTTAACGCATCGTTAGTTTCGTCTTCGTTTGGAATGATGTTATCTTCTTCTTCGTCTTTCATTTATGCTGACTATTTCAGTATATTTTCAATTAGCTTTTCTTCTTAAATCAATTTTTTTCAACTATGTCCAAATCCACTTTCAAATTATTGATAATGAACGTTTGTCGGTCGGGAGTATTTTTGCCCATATAGAATTCCAAAAGCGTTTCTATAGAAGTTGATTTGTCCAACATGACTGGATCGAGTCGAATGCTTTCGCCAATAAAATTTTTAAATTCATCGGGCGAAATTTCTCCCAATCCTTTAAATCGAGTGATTTCTGGTTTTGGTTTTAGTTTTTCAATGGCGTCTTTTCGTTCGTCATCCGAATAACAATAAATGGTTTCTTTTTTGTTACGAACCCGAAACAATGGCGTTTGAAGAATATATAAATGCCCTTCTTTGATCATTTCTGGAAAAAACTGCAAGAAAAAAGTAATCAACAATAATCGAATGTGCATGCCGTCGACATCGGCATCTGTTGCGATTACGATATTGTTGTAACGCAAATCTTCAATACTTTCTTCAATATCTAATGCCGCTTGAAGCAAATTGAACTCTTCGTTTTCATAAACGATTTTCTTGGACATTCCATAGGAATTCAATGGCTTTCCACGCAAACTGAAAACGGCTTGTGTATTTACATCTCTCGATTTCGTAATGGAACCCGAAGCCGAATCGCCCTCGGTAATAAAAAGCGTACTTTCTAAATATCGTGGGTTTTTAATATCGGGTAAATGCACGCGACAATCGCGTAATTTTTTATTGTGTAAACTCGATTTTTTGGCTCGGTCTTTTGCTAATTTTCGAATGCCTGATAATTCTTTTCGCTCGCGTTCGGCTTGTAAAATTTTGCGTAAAAGCAAATCGGCCGTTTCAGGATTTTTATGTAAAAAATTATCTAATTTGGTTTTAACAAAATCGTTCACAAATGTTCGTACCGAAGGCATTCCAGGATCCGAACCCATATCGGTAGAACCCAATTTGGTTTTGGTTTGCGATTCAAAAACCGGTTCCATAACTTTCACACTAACTGCGCTCACAATGGATTTCCGAATATCGGAAGGCTCAAAACCTTTGTTATAAAACTCACGAATGGTTTTTACCAATGCTTCACGAAAAGCAACCAAATGGGTTCCTCCTTGCGTGGTATTTTGTCCGTTTACAAACGAATGGTATTCTTCGCTATATTGAGATTTACTATGTGTAATTGCAATTTCGATGTCGTCGCCAAGCAAATGAATGATTGGATAAACCATATCTTCTTCGGATATGTTTTCGTCCAATAAATCCTTTAATCCATTATCTGAATAATATTTTTCGCCATTATAAAGAATGGTTAAACCTGTATTTAAATAGCAATAATTTTTGATCATTTTAATTACATATTCATTTCTGAATTTGTAATTTTTGAAAATCGCTTCGTCAGGAATAAAAGTAACTTTGGTTCCTTTTCGTTTGGTCGTTTCAACAATATCTTCTTCAAGAACTAAATTTCCTCCTGAAAATTCGGCGCCTTTTTGTTTGTCATCACGAACGGATTCCACTCTAAAAAAATGAGATAACGCATTTACTGCTTTGGTTCCAACTCCATTTAAACCCACCGATTTTTTGAACGCAAGTGAATCGTATTTTCCACCCGTATTCATTTTTGAAACGACATCAACTACTTTTCCAAGTGGAATTCCACGACCATAATCGCGAACAGAAACGGTTTTATCTTTAATAGAAACTTCGATTGTTTTTCCAGCTCCCATTACGAATTCGTCGATGCAATTATCGAGGACTTCCTTTAAAAGAATATAAATACCGTCGTCTGGCGAGGAACCATCACCGAGTTTTCCGATGTACATTCCGGGACGCATTCTGATGTGCTCTTTCCAATCGAGTGACCGAATATTGTCTTCGGTATATTGATTTTGATTTGACATTTTAAATTATATCGAATTTTAATTGCTTTCTGAGGTCATTGTTTTTCAGTTAGACCTCGAACGTGCTAATATAGTGAAATTAGAACATTTTTAAAAACGGATTTCTCAAAGTTATTAAGAATGATATTGACAATGGAATTGGGATTTGAGATTGTTATTGTTATTGAGATTGAGATTGTTATTGAGATTGAGATTGAGATTGTTATTGAGATTGAGATTGTTATTGAGATTGAGGATTTAATTAAAGCAAAAAAAACCGCTTAATTTCTTAAGCGGTTATTCTATTTTGCATTATGAGATTGCTTCGTTCCTCGCAATGACTATACGTTAAAACGGAAGTGCATCACATCGCCATCTTTTACGATATATTCTTTTCCTTCTACTTTGAATTTTCCAGCTTCTTTACATTTTGCTTCAGATCCATACTGAACATAATCTTCATACGAAATAACTTCGGCACGAATGAAACCTTTTTCAAAATCGGTATGAATAACACCAGCTGCTTGCGGAGCTGTTGAACCAATGTTGATTGTCCAAGCGCGAACTTCTTTTACGCCTGCTGTAAAATAGGTTTGTTGTTTCAATAATTTATAAGCAGCACGAATTAATACCGAAGCGCCCGGCTCGGTTAATCCCATATCTTCTAAAAATATTTGGCGTTCTTCGTAGCTTTCTAATTCGGTAATATCGGCTTCGGCACCAACGGAAAGTATAATTACTTCAGCGTCTTCATCTTTTACTAATTCACGAACTTGATCAACATATTTATTTCCGTTAACAGCTGAATTTTCGTCCACATTACAAACGTACAAAACTGGTTTTGCCGTAATTAATTGAAAACCTTCCATTAAAACTTCTTCATCATTATTTTGAAGTGTAATCGTTCTTGCTGATTTGGCTTGAAGCAATGTTTCGCGAATTCGATCCAAAAGTGCTTTTTCCACTTGCGCTTCTTTATTGCCTGTTTTGGCAGCACGATTTACTTTTTCAAGACGTTTTTCAACATTTTCTAAATCCTTCAATTGCAATTCAATATCAATGGTTTCTTTATCTCGAATCGGATTGACATTTCCGTCAACGTGAACAATATTATCATTATCAAAACAACGTAAAACGTGAATAATCGCATTACATTCTCTGATAGTTCCAAGAAATTGATTTCCTAAGCCCTCGCCTTTGCTAGCTCCTTTCACCAAACCTGCAATATCAACAATATCAACTGTTGCCATTTGAACGCGTTCTGGCTTGACCAATTCTTCCAATTTTGCCATTCTCGAATCGGGCACATTTACCACACCAATATTCGGTTCGATAGTACAAAATGGAAAGTTAGCACTTTGCGCTTTGGCATTCGATAAACAATTAAATAGCGTTGATTTTCCTACGTTTGGCAATCCTACAATTCCTGCTTTCATTCTACTATTTTTTTGGTAAACCACTATAAATAATGGTTGATTTTGTTTTTTAAAGTGTGCAAATATAAGGTTTAATTTATTTCATTAACGAATTAATAAAAAACACTTCCATAGATTCTAAAAGAAAAAAGACAATCAATGATTGTCTTTTTTCTTTTTAAACGCTTATTCGTTATGCAAAAACGATTGTCGATTCAATAAAGTTTCTTCGCTTTCTACGTGATTATCGTCCGGAATACAACAATCTACTGGACAAACAGCGGCACATTGTGGCTCGTCATGAAATCCTTTGCATTCGGTGCATTTTCCTGGTACGATATAATAAATATCATCGGAAATTGGAGTTTGAGCGGCATCAGCATCTACTTCGGTTCCGTCAGGTAATATTACTTTTCCTCGAATTTTTGTTCCGTCTTTGAAACGCCAATCATCGGCACCTTCATAAATCGCCGTGTTTGGACATTCTGGTTCGCAAGCCCCACAATTGATGCATTCGTCTGTGATTATTATTGCCATATTTATTAGTCTTAAAGTTGAAGGTCTTAAAGTCTTAAAGTTAAAAGAGATTTAATTCTTTTGACATTCGACTTTTGACATTCGACTTATTTATGCTTATTTTTGTGCAAAATTACAATCAAAACTATTCAAAAGCAAATCAATATGACATTAGAACACAAAAAAAATGTTTTCATCGAATTGGGAAAATTCTTAAGTCAATTTTCGGATGCCCAAATTCAAAAAAAAGAAGGCGTTTTATTTAATGATTTGTATTTTGATACTTTGTCGAAACTCATCGATTTGTCGCAATCGCATAATGGCTGGTACACCAAAGAAAATGTAATTTTTTCGCTTCAATCTTGGGGCGAAGCTTTAACAAAGGAAAATTTGGACCAATGGCTTTCAAATTATGATTTTTCTGCTGTTTCTTCCAAAAAAATCGGACTCATTCTCGCTGGAAATATTCCTCTTGTAGGATTTCATGATTTTGTTTCGGTTATTATTTCGGGACATCAAGCGGTTGTGAAAACCTCATCAAATGATCAGAAATTATTACCATTTTTAGCAAACTATTTAATTTCAATTGAACCAAAATTAGAAAGTTACATCACTTTTACAGAAGGAAAACTCGAAGGTTTTGAGGCGGTAATTGCAACAGGAAGCAATAATACCGCTCGCTATTTTGACTATTATTTCAAAGACAAACCTTCTATTATTCGGAAAAGTCGTAATTCGGTTGCGGTGTTAGATGGAAAAGAATCTAAAGAACAAATGATTGCTTTGGGCGAAGATATTTTTCGTTATTTTGGATTGGGTTGTCGCAATGTTTCGAAATTATTTGTTCCGAAAGGATATAATTTTGACGCATTTTTTGGTGGAATTTTTTCGTATCAAGACGTTATTAAATATGAGAAATACGCCAATAATTATGATTACAACAAAGCCGTTTTTTTGATGAGTAATTTCGAATTATTGGACAACGAATTCTTAACTATTAAAGAAGATTTGAGTTATGCTTCCCCAATTTCAAGTGTTTTCTACGAATATTATGACGACTTCGAAAAATTGAAAGAAAAATTGGACATCGAAAAGGACCAAATTCAATGCATTGTTTCCAATAATTTGATAAAAAATAGCATTTCATTCGGACAAACCCAAAAACCAAAATTATGGGATTATGCCGATAATGTCGATACGATTTCATTTTTATTAAAATTATAGTACACAAAATAACAAATTCGTAACTACAACGTTTTTGTTAATAACATAGAAAAACTTTTCAATAAAACAATCAAAATTTAAAGTTCTATTAACGAAATTTGCACCTTAATTATTTAGAAATAATTCGGTTACAAATGAAAAAGCACAATTACAGCGCAGGTCCGTGTATATTACCTCAAGAAGTTTTTGAAAAATCAGCACAAGCGGTTTTAAATTTCAATAATTCAGGTTTATCACTTTTGGAAATCTCACATAGAAGCAAAGATTTTGTTGCCGTTATGGACGAAGCTCGAGCTTTGGCTTTGGAACTTTTAGGTCTTGAAGGTAAAGGATATCAAGCGTTGTTTCTTCATGGAGGCGCTAGCTTAGAGTTTTTAATGGTTCCTTATAATTTAATGAAAGAAAACGGAAAAGCGGCCTATTTGGATTCTGGAACCTGGGCAAGTGCGGCAATAAAAGAGGCTAAATTTTTCGGAACTACCGAAATTGTAGGCACTTCAAAAGAAGAAAATTACAATCATATTCCTCAAAATTATAGCATTCCAGCCGATGCTGATTATTTTCATTGTACAAGCAACAACACAATTTTTGGAACCCAAATGAAATCATTTCCAGAAACGAATGTTCCTGTAGTTTGCGATATGAGTTCGGATATTTTTTCACGTCAATTGGATTTTTCGAAGTTTGATATTATTTATGCTGGTGCCCAAAAAAATATGGGACCTGCAGGAACAACTTTGGTAATTATCAAAGAATCCATTTTAGGCCAAAACGGACGAACAATCCCAAGTATGTTGGATTATTCAAAACATATTAAAGGTGAAAGCATGTACAATACACCCGCTGTATTCCCTGTTTATGCTTCTTTATTAACGTTGCAATGGCTGAAAAAAAACGGCGGAATTGCTGCTGTTGAAAAAGTGAACAACGCAAAAGCGGCTTTACTTTATGCTGAAATTGATAGAAATCCATTGTTTAAAGGAACGGCAAATGTAGCCGACCGATCAACAATGAACGCTTGTTTTTTATTAGAAAATGAAGCCCACGCTCCTATTTTTGATGCTCTATGGAAAGAAGCGGGAATTGTAGGTTTGCCAGGTCATCGCTCAGTTGGGGGTTATCGAGCGTCGATGTATAACGCATTGCCACTTGAAAGCGTTCAGGTTTTAGTGAATGTGATGCAAGTTTTGGAAAATACTATTTAAATTTTTTTTCTATATTTGAAGTCTAAAAATAATGAATGATGAAATACAACATATCATTTCAAGAGAGAGCCAAAATGGGGATGGAATTGTTATCAAAACAATTACCAATTTCCTTGCAAGATGCCAAGAAGCAAGTGGAATGGCTAAAACAGATAAGCACTTCAAAGAAAAAGAAACAAAGAATTTAATTAACTTTATAGAAGCAGAGAAACTTTGGTATTCTTCAATCAACATTAATGATTATATTGCGGAAGGTGCTGAACAGAAGGTTTACATTAAAAATGATAATAGTGTTTTAAAACTTAATGATGCTATTTATTATCTTTCTTGGATAGATTATTTTCAAAATTTACTACTTCATAATTATTATTTTCCTGACACTTCCTATGATTTATTAGGTTTTTATCTACATGATAAAATAGTATATGCTGTTGTAAAACAACCTTTTGTAAAAGCAACTGAAAAAACAGATTTAGATTTAGTTAAACTTTTTTTAACCAATAATGGATTTCAAAATACTAGAAATAATGATTATTTTAATCCAAAATTAGGATTGATTTTAGAAGATTTACATGATGAAAATGTACTGACTCAAAATGGAATACTCTATTTTATAGACACCGTTTTTTATATTACAGATTAAATGGAAACCTATATATTTAGAAAACGAAAAAGCTTGAAACAAATAGTAAGAATAGCTTAATATAAATAATAATCTGAGGTTTCGGTTTTTACGTTCCTCACAATGACTATAAAATGAAAGTATTAGCAAACGACGGGATTTCTAAAAGTGGTATTTTAGCCCTTGAAAAAGGTGGTTTTGAAGTAATTACAACCAAAGTGGCTCAAGAACAAGTAGCCAATTATATTAATGCTAATAATGTTAGCGTGGTTTTGGTGCGAAGTGCAACAAAAATCAGAAAAGACATTATTGACGCTTGTCCAGGATTGAAAGTAATTGGTCGTGGCGGTGTTGGAATGGATAATATTGATGTGGATTATGCTCGTGCAAACGGAAAACACGTAATAAACACGCCCGCTTCTTCTTCGGAATCGGTGGCGGAATTGGTTTTTGCGCATTTGTTTTCGGGTGTTCGGTTTCTTCATGATGCCAACAGAAACATGCCTTTGGAAGGCGATTCAAATTTTGAAGGTTTGAAAAAAGCCTACGCAAATGGTGTTGAACTTAGAGGAAAAACCATCGGAATTATCGGCTTTGGTCGAATTGGACAAGCGGTGGCAAAAATGGCTCTTGGACTGGGAATGAAAGTAATTGCTGCCGATAAATTTGTAGGAAAAGCGGAAATAAAAGTTGATTTTTATAACGGACAATTCATCAATGTTGACATTATTACAGAACCAATAGAAGACGTGTTCAAGCATTCTGATTTTATTACGCTTCACGTTCCAGCGCAAGATGGATATGTAATTGGAAAAGAAGAATTTAGCGCTTTGAAAGACGGAGTTGGAATTGTCAATTGTGCCCGTGGTGGTGTGATTGATGAAGTGGCTTTAATTGCGGCTTTGGACAGCGGAAAAGTATTATTTGCTGGTTTGGATGTTTTTGAAAACGAACCCACTCCAGAAGTTCAAATCTTGATGCACCAAAAAATTTCATTGACACCACATATTGGTGCGGCAACATTAGAAGCACAAGACCGAATTGGAACCGAACTTGCTGAACAAATTTTCAGTTTATTGAAATTAGAAAAATAACATTTTTTCACCCAAAATAAGAAAAGCCATTCGCAAATTGTGAGTGGCTTTTTTGGTTTCAAAGAGTATTAAAAAGGAATTTGTTTTTATTAATTCATTACATTTGTAAAACAAGATTTCGCTATGGCAGGATTTAAACAACGTTGGGGAATTACGAACAATTTTCAATTGCTATTGATTATTGTAGTTTTTGCTATAAACGGCTCTTTATCTGCCAGAATCTCAACTTTTTTGATGTTTTTTTTAGGTATAAATAATGAAAATACGCATTGGGTTTTTTATTATTTGGCGCTAATTATTCTCGTGCTGCCTATTTATCCATTTCTATTAATGGGATTTGGATATTTGTTCGGACAATCCAAATTTTTCTTTCCGTTTAGCAAAAAAATGCTAAAATCCATGGGGTTAGGATTTCTATTTAAATAAAAAAACTACCCAATCGAGGCGTTAATTAATGTTTATTTCTTGAGTTTATTTTTGAATAAATGTTTCACTTTTTCGACCTTAGGCGTAATCACATAACTACAATATCCCTGCGATTTATTTTGGTTGTAATAGTTTTGATGGTATTCTTCGGCTTCATAAAACTTGGAAGCTGCTGAAATTTTAGTGACAATTTTTCCTTCAAAAGTATGTTCCTTGGTCATTAACGCGATGTAAGCTTCCGAAAGTTGCTTTTGCGCTTCGTTGTGATAGAAAATCTCGCTGCGGTATTGGGTTCCGAAATCATTTCCCTGACGGTTTAATGTCGTTGGATCATGAGTGGCAAAAAACACTTCTAACAATTCGCCGAAAGAAATAATTTTTGGATCAAATGTAATTTGAATGGCTTCAGCATGACCGGTATCGCCGTTACAAATTTCTTTGTAGGTTGGATTCGTAGTTTTGCCGCCAATATAACCCGAAACGACACTTTTTACGCCTTCTAATTCTAAGAAAACCGCTTCCGTACACCAAAAACAACCTCCTGCAAACGTGGCAATTTCTATTTCTTTTTGAGTTTCCATAGGGATATTTTTATTTAATTTAGGCAAAACAACTTCCTTTTCTTTTGATTGGCACGACCAAGTTAGTAATACCAAAAACAACGCAAGTGCTTTTTTCATAATACACAATTTAAAATCCAAATTTATTGATAATTGACTTACGAAACGGCGCCTTAACGAAACTTTATTAGTTGTTTTAGAAAGTTTCCCGAGCTTCCATTTCATATTCGTCAAAATCTTTGTTTCTTTGTGAAAATTGTTGTCCATGATTACTGCCAAAAACATCCACAAATACTACGACCAACTCCACGTTTTGAAAGGAGTGGATTTGCATATACAAAAAGGTGAAATTGTTTCCATCGTGGGCGCTTCGGGTGCTGGGAAAACTACTTTGTTGCAAATCTTAGGCACTTTGGATCGGCCAACAACTGGTCAAGGGGAAACTATTTTGACTTTGAATAATGAAGATATTCTAACCATGAATGACAAATCATTATCCAAATTCAGAAACCTCAACCTCGGATTTATTTTTCAGTTTCACCAATTATTGCCTGAGTTTACAGCCTTAGAAAATGTGTGTATTCCTGCATTTATTGCCAATAAACCCAAAGCAGAAACCGAAATAGAAGCCAAAAAACTATTGGATTATCTGGGACTTTCGCATCGGATTCATCACAAACCGAATGAACTTTCTGGGGGCGAACAACAACGTGTGGCGGTGGCAAGAGCTTTAATAAACAAACCGGCCATTATTTTTGCCGACGAACCTTCGGGAAATCTTGATACTGCTTCGGCAGAAAACCTGCACCAATTGTTTTTCAAACTTCGGGATGAAATGGGACAAACCTTTGTAATTGTTACCCATAACGAAGAGTTAGCCAATATGGCCGATAGAAAACTAATTATGATTGATGGGCAAATTAGTAACTAGCTTTCCGCTTTTATTTTAAAACTAAACCATCCAATGACGCCCGACGAACTGAAATTCTTTCTTGACGAAAAAGTCATTCAATACAACCAACCCTATTTTATAGAAAGCGATCCTATTCAGATTCCGCATTTGTTTTCGCTGAAAGAAGATATCGAAATCGCGGGTTTTTTGAGTGCCACAATTGCTTGGGGGAACCGCAAAATGATCATTACAAACGGGAATCGCATGATGGATTTAATGGGAAATGCGCCCTACGATTTTGTGATGTCGCACCGAGAAAACCAGCTTGAAAAAACCAATGATTTTGTGCACCGAACGTTCAACGGAACCGATTTCAAAACCTTTATTCTGGCGCTAAAACACATTTACAACCACCACCAAGGACTCGAAGCTGTGTTTGCCAAAAACCAAACGCCCGATTCCATGCAACCCAGCATTTCTGAGTTTAAGAAACTGTTTTTTGAAGCGCCCCATTTGCCTCGAACCCAGAAACACATTTCCGACCCTCTAAATAATTCGGCGGCCAAACGCCTAAACATGTACCTCCGTTGGATGTGCCGACAGGACAAAACGGGTGTCGATTTGGGGATTTGGAAAAGCATTTCACCCGCCAAATTATCCTGTCCTTTGGATGTGCATTCGGGTAATGTGGCCCGAAAACTTGGCCTTCTAACCCGCTCCCAAAACGATGGAAAAGCCCTTGCCGAATTGGACGCTCAATTGCGTAACCTGGATCCAAAAGACCCTGTAAAATATGATTTCGCTTTGTTTGGACTTGGGGTTTTTGAGGGATTTTAGTTTATAATATTTATTGAACAACCTCAACATTTTAATCTTTTTCGTTCCAAAAGTAACAACGCAACTGCGGTTTTGATATATTTGTTATTATTTTCAATAGTAACATCATGAAAAAACTCTTTACCCTATTAGCATTTGTTATTACCATAACAACATCTGCCCAAGCCCCACAAGGCTTCAATTATCAAGCAACGGTTCGAAATAGTGCTGGGGCTTTGATAATAAACCAGAATGTAAATTTCAGGTTTAATATTATGTTGAACTCACAAACGAGTATGCCCGTTTTTAGTGAAACCCATATGGCTCCCACTGATGATTTGGGTCAAGTAAATTTAGTTATTGGAACGGGAACGGCCACCACAGGTAGTTTCACAACCATTAATTGGGGAACAGGTAATTACTATTTAGGTATTGAATTAAATACAGGCTCAGGTTATGTAGCCATGGGAACCACGCAATTGTTGAGCGTTCCTTATGCGTTGTATGCGAATAGTTCGGGAAATGCACAAGCGCCTACGCCTGATTTAGCGACTGTTTTGGCGGTTAATAACGGAGCCAATAATTTACAAATAAAGAATTTGGCTGACCCAACAGAAGCTCAGGATGCTGTTACAAAAAACTATGTTGATACAGAAATAGCAAATATTCAATTCTCGAACCCAGGTAAAATTTCTATTTATTTAACAGGTAACATTACGGATGCCGAAGCTGCTACAAAAATAGCCGCGGAACTAGGCACTAGTACCGAAAATATTTATATAAAAAATACCACTCAATTAACCACTGTAGATTTGAGTTCTTTGGTAACAGCAGCTAGTATTAAGATATTAGCCAATACCGCGTTAACCAATGTTAATTTTAATAGTTTAACAACCGTTTTTGAACAATTAAATGTTTCTGATAATCCATTATTAAATTTTACAACTCCTTTGCTAAAAGACTGTTTTTATTTAATTGTAACTAATATTTACTCTTTAAACCTATCAGGTTTGTTATACTCTAATAAATCATCTTTTTCTAAAATTACAAATTTTACGCCACCATCAAATCTAATTAGTTGTAATGAATTATATATTTCTAATATTAATAATTTAAGCCTACTAAATTTTCCTTCCCTAGTTACAGGATATGTATTTATTTCATCAAATATTAACTTAAGCTCAATTATTTTACCTGTGCTTTCTGATGGAGGTGTAAATATTAGTCAAAATTCTGATTTAAACTCAATTGCTTTTCCTTTGCTTACTGGCAATGTTGTGTCTATTAGTAACAATCCTTTATTAACATCAATAGTTTTACCTATGTTTTCAAGTGGCATTATTTCTATTGTAAGTAATCCTTTATTGACCTCAATATCCATACCAGCACTAGCTACAAATAATGATGCTATTTTTAATTTATCTAATAATGCACTAACATCGTCCATTATTAATACGGTTTTACATCAAATGCTAACCGTATCGCCAACAGTTGCTAAAAATATTCAACTGAATGGGCAAAACCCACCAGCACCTCCAACAGGACAAGGTATTATTGATAAACAAACTTTAATAAATGCGGGTAACAATGTTACTACAGATGGTGGGCTTCCAACGATAGTAACAAATGAAATTACTTCGATAACTTCGACGAGCGCTTCAAGCGGAGGAAATGTTACAAATGATGGTAGCGGATCGATTACATCTAGAGGTGTGGTTTGGAGTTTAACAAATGTTACCCCCGTTGAATTTAGTTATATTGGAACAACCTCAGATGGTAATGGTGTAGGGATATTTTCTAGTAATTTAGTTGGTTTAACACCCTTAACCACTTACTATGTTAAAGCTTTTGCAACTAATGAATTTGGAACAACATATGGTCAAGTGGAAGTGTTTACAACCTCACCTACTTTACCTACTTTGACAACAAGACCAGTAACATCCATTACAACAACCACTGCTGTTTCAGGAGGACAACAAATAAATGATGGAGGAGCTACAATAATGGAAAAAGGAATTTGTTGGAGTACCAATACTAATCCTACAATCTCTTTATCTACTAAAACAACTAATGGAACTGATAGCACTGGGTTTATAAGTTCGATTTCAGGACTTACAGCAAATTCAACTTATTATGTAAGAGCATATGCCACGAGTAGTGTTGGAACAGCTTATGGTCAAGAAGTTATTTTTATTGCACAAGCTCCAGCCTCTTTACCTAATGTTAGTATTGGCTCACTAATCTGGTCCAACACTAATCTTGATGTTACTACTTATAGAGATGGCACACCAATTCCACAAGTAACGGACCCAACACAATGGGCAAACTTAACCTCAGGTGCTTGGTGCTATTACAACAATGATGCAGCAAATGGAGCTGTTTATGGTAAATTGTACAATTGGTATGCAGTAGCAGGAATATATGATGCAGTTTCATTAACAAATGCCTCATTAAGAAAACAATTTGCCCCAACAGGTTGGCACGTGCCTTCAGATAATGATTGGTATTCTTTGACTAATTTTTTGTTAGGAGAGCAAGTTGCAGGAGGTAAAATGAAAGAAACTGGCACAACGCATTGGCAGTTTCCAAATACAGCGGCAACTAATTTAAGTGGTTTTAATGGACTTCCAGGAGGAGTTAGGCAATTTACTGGGGCGTTTGGATATATTAATATAAATGGATATTGGTGGAGTACACAGGATACCGATCCAAATGGTTCATTGGCATGGAATCGCAATTTGAATTATAATTCTGAAATAGCTTTTAGAAATTATGTTTCAAAGAGTGAAGGTCACTCAGTCCGCCTAGTAAAAGATTAATCCCTCTTTTGTCTTTTATAACTTAAAACAAAACTACATCAGCAATGGTGTAGTTTTTTGTTTAAATGACAATCTAAAATCCTGCTTGTGGAAACCATAAATTCATATTTAAGGTAAATAACGGGGTAAACCACGTCTTTAAGTGCGTTAACGGGGTTATACAACGGGGTAAATGGGGTTCCGAACGTGGTCAACCACGTTATTTGCCAAATAAAAGCGCTTTTCTACAAATCCAATCGGTAAAAGGATGCAACAAGTGTGCATTGCATTAACCAAAAACCAATCTATTTTTTATTCCTCGCAATCCAGACAAACTTGCTTTGGGTTTTAATCCCTATTGTAATTTATAGCGCGTCCTTTACTATATATATCAGAAAAACTTTAACAAAAAAATAAACCAATTTAGTATGCGTGCATAGTAAATTTCGCTATATTTGAATTCGAAACAGTAGTTATGAAAGAAAAAACAATAGATTATATACTACGTGCCACTTGGCAAGCCGTAGCAAGAATGTATAACGAAGAGGCTTCCAAATATGGTGGTTCGATGGCAATTGGTTTCACATTACTCAGCATCGACAAAGAAAAAGGGACCCCTTCGACTGCTTTGGGACCCAAAATGGGAATGGAATCGTCCAGCCTAACCCGAACCCTAAAATCGCTCGAGGAAAAAGGAATGATTTATAGAAAACCCAATCCTGAGGATGGTCGAGGCGTTTTGATTTTCCTGACCGAAGCCGGAAAAGAAAGAAGGGATTTGTCCAAAAAATCGGTAATCGAATTCAACGAAGCCATCAAAAAACAAGTTTCCCCCGAAAAATTAGCCCATTTTATGGAAGTGGCCGATACGATAAACGAATTGATTCAAGAAAAAAACATATTCAAACCAACAGAATTAAAGTAAATGAAACAGAATATTAAGAAAGTTGCAGTTATTGGGTCAGGAATTATGGGTTCTGGAATTGCCTGTCATTTTGCCAACATCGGTGTGGAAGTGTTGTTATTGGATATTGCGCCAAGCACGCTCACCGAAGCCGAAATTAATAAAGGCGTTTCGCTCGACAGCAAAATGGTGCGCAACCGAATCGTAAACGACCATTTGGCGAATGCTTTAAAATCGAAGCCCTCGCCTATTTATAATCAGAAATTTGCTGCCCGAATTACCACTGGAAACACCACCGACGACATGGCTAAAATAACCGATGTGGATTGGATTATCGAAGTGGTCGTGGAACGTTTGGATATCAAAAAATTAGTATTCGAACAAATCGAAAAATTCCGAAAAACCGGTACTTTAATAACCTCAAACACCTCTGGTATTCCGATTCATTTTATGA
Source organism: uncultured Bacteroidota bacterium (assembly GCA_903839195.1). Taxonomy (GTDB): domain Bacteria; phylum Bacteroidota; class Bacteroidia; order Flavobacteriales; family Flavobacteriaceae; genus Flavobacterium. The sequence goes on from CAIMBK010000115.1 coordinate 34,030, forward strand.
GCGAAGGACGAAGTGAGGATTTTCAGAAACACTTTTGTGGCACGCACTTTTTCAATCCTGCGCGCTATTTGAAACTGTTCGAAATTATTCCAGGTCCACAAACGACTTCCGAAGTATTGGATTTTCTTGCTGGTTATGGCGAAAAATTCTTAGGCAAAACCTCAGTTGTTGCGAAAGATACGCCCGCGTTTATTGGCAATCGAATTGGGATTTTTGGCATTCAAAGTTTGTTTCATTTGGTCAAAGAAATGGGGTTAACCGTTGAAGAAGTCGATAAATTAACGGGGCCAGTTATTGGTCGGCCAAAATCGGCTACTTTCAGAACCGTTGATGTTGTTGGGTTAGATACCTTGGTGCATGTGGCCAATGGTATTTATGAAAATTGTCCCAATGACGAAGCGCATGAATTGTTTCAATTGCCTGATTTTATTACCAAAATGATGGAAAACAATTGGCTTGGAAGCAAAACGGGTCAGGGTTTTTATAAAAAAAGCCCCTCCCAAACCCTCCCCAAAGGAGAGGGCGTGAAATTTGATATTTTGTCATTGGATTTGAATACCTTAGAATACAAACCCGCAAAAAAGACCAATTTTGCTACCCTAGAACTAACAAAAACCATTGATAAACCGATCAATCGTTTCAAAATATTAGTAAAAGGAACCGATAAAGCAGGCGAATTCTACCGAAAAAGTTTTGCTGGAATGTTTGCTTATGTGTCCAATAGAATTCCTGAAATTTCAGACGAATTATACAAAATAGACGATGCCATGAAAGCCGGATTTGGATGGGAAAATGGTCCTTTCGAAATCTGGGATGCGATTGGCGTTGAAAAAGGAATCGAAATCATGAAAGCGGAAGGAGTTGCTCCTGCCGCATGGGTCAATGAAATGTTGGCTTCAGGAAATACAAGTTTTTATACCATAAAAGAAGGAACTACTTATTTTTATTCGATTCCAACCAAATCGCAAACAAAAATTCCAGGTCAAGACGCCTTTATCATTCTAAACAACATTCGTGAAAGCAAAAAAGTATGGAGCAATAGTGGCGCCGTTATTCATGATTTAGGCGATGGGATTCTGAATTTAGAATTTCAATCGAAAATGAATACCATTGGTGGCGAAGTTTTGCAAGCGATGAACAAAGCCATTGATTTGGCCGAAAAGGATTTTCAAGGATTGGTAATTGGCAATCAAGCCGCCAATTTTTCGGTAGGTGCGAATTTGGCAATGATATTTATGATGGCCGTCGAACAAGAATATGAGGAATTGAATATGGCGATCAAACTTTTTCAAGACACCATGATGCGCTCGCGGTATTCAGCTATTCCAGTAGTGGTAGCCCCTCACGGAATGACATTTGGTGGCGGTTGCGAAATGAGTTTGCACGCGGATAAAATTGTTGCCGCTGCCGAAACGTATATTGGGTTGGTAGAATTTGGCGTCGGATTAATTCCAGGCGGAGGTGGTTCGAAAGAAATGACCTTGCGCGCATCCGATTTATTCCATAAAAATGATGTTGAATTGAACGTCTTGCAAGAATATTTCCTGACCGTAGCCATGGCAAAAGTTTCCACTTCGGGACATGAAGCTTATGATTTGGGAATTTTAAAACATGGAAAAGACATTGTGGTAGTAAATAAAGACCGCCAAATTGCAGAAGCCAAAAAACACGCCCTACTTATGGCCGAAGCGGGTTACACTCAACCCATTCACAGAAAAGATGTGAAAGTTTTGGGGAAACAAGCGTTAGGAATGTTTTTGGTTGGTACCGATCAAATGGTAGCCGGTAAATACATTTCGGACCATGATAAAAAAATAGCCAACAAACTGGCTTATGTTATGGCTGGCGGCGATTTATCCGAACCAACATTCGTCAGTGAACAATACTTATTAGACATCGAAAGAGAAGCCTTTTTATCGCTTTGTGGCGAACGAAAAACGTTGGAAAGAATACAATTTATGTTGACAAAAGGGAAACCGTTGAGGAATTAATTTTTAATTATAAATTAGGAATTATAAATTATGAATGAGCTTCATTTAAAATTCAAAATTCAAAATTCAAAATAATAGTCATGAAAACAGCCTACATAGTAAAAGCATACAGAACTGCCGTTGGGAAAGCTCCAAAAGGCGTATTTAGATTTAAGCGACCAGATGAATTGGCTGCGGAAACTATTGCGTTTATGATGAACGAATTACCCGATTTCGACAAGAAAAGAATTGACGACGTTATGGTTGGAAACGCCATGCCGGAAGCCGAACAGGGATTAAACATGGGACGATTAATTTCGTTAATGGGATTAAAAATCGAAGACGTTCCAGGCGTAACGGTCAATAGATATTGCGCTTCAGGATTAGAAACAATCGGAATGGCGACCGCAAAAATCCAATCAGGAATGGCCGATTGTATTATAGCAGGTGGCGTTGAAAGTATGAGTTTTATTCCGATGGGAGGCTACAAACCTTCGCCTGATTATGCTGTTGCCAAAGAAGGAAACGAAGATTACTATTGGGGAATGGGATTAACGGCCGAAGCCGTTGCCAAACAATATGCTATTTCGCGAGAAGATCAAGATGCGTTTTCATTTCATTCCCATAGCAAAGCTTTGAAAGCGCAAGCAGAAGGTAAATTTGATAACCAAATTGTTCCCATTTCCATCGAACAAACGTTCCTTAATGAAATGGGAAAGAAAGAAACCAAAACCTACATCGTCAATAAAGATGAAGGCCCAAGAGCCGATACGACCCTTGCGGCATTAGGGAATTTGAAACCAGTTTTCGCTTCCGATGGAAGTGTAACCGCAGGAAATTCCTCACAAATGAGTGATGGGGCGGCTTTCGTTTTAATTATGAGCGAAGCAATGGTAAAAGAATTAAACCTCACTCCTATTGCGCGTTTGGTGAATTTTGCTTCGGCTGGAGTAGAACCAAGAATTATGGGAATTGGCCCTGTAAAAGCCATTCCAAAAGCCTTAAAACAAGCAGGATTACAATTGAAAGACATCGATTTAATTGAATTAAACGAAGCATTTGCATCCCAATCATTAGCCGTAATTCGTGAATTAGAAATAAATCCTGAAATTGTAAATGTCAATGGAGGCGCAATCGCATTAGGACATCCACTTGGTTGTACGGGTGCCAAATTATCCGTTCAATTATTTGATGAAATGAAACGCCGCGGCAGCAAATATGGAATTGTCAGCATGTGCGTTGGAACAGGACAAGGAAGCGCGGGGGTTTATGAGTTATTATAGAAAATAGAGTCTAGAAACAAGAGACAAGATTTATGAAACATAACTTTAAAAATCTTAAAATCTGGATGTTATCAATGGAAATAACCGCAGATATTCATAATATAAGTTTGAAGTTTCCAAAGAATGAAGTTTATGGATTAGTAAGTCAAATGAATAGAGCCGCTGTTTCAATGCCATCAAATATAGCCGAAGGATCAAATAGAGGAAATATTCATTTTAAACATTATTTAAATATAAGCTTAGGCTCATCATTTTAATTACAAACACAATTATTAATTGCAAATCAAAATAAATATATAACCGACGAAAAAACGATAGAAATAGAAAATAAGATTATTGAATTCCAAAAAATGACTGCTGGTTTTATAAGTAAATTAGACGTTTAATCTTTTCTCTTTCTTCTTTTCTCTAAAAATTCAAAATAATGGATATTAAAACACGAGGCGGACAATTTCTAGTCAAAGAAACAAAATGCGAAGACATCTTCACACCAGAAGATTTGTCGGAGGAGCAAATCATGATGCGCGATTCGGTGAGAGAATTTGTGGACAAAGAAATTTGGCCCAACAAAAACCGATTTGAAAACAAAGATTATGCGTTAACGGAATCTTTAATGAAAAAAGCGGGCGAAATGGGGTTTTTAGGAATTGCTGTTCCCGAAGCTTATGGCGGATTGGGAATGGGATTTGTTGATACGGTTTTGGTTTGCGACTATATTTCAGGAGCAACAGGCTCGTTTTCGACAGCGTTTGGCGCTCACACCGGAATTGGAACCATGCCAATAACCTTATATGGAACCGAAGAACAAAAAATAAAATACGTACCGAAATTAGCTTCTGGCGAATGGTTTGGCGCCTATTGTTTGACAGAACCTGGCGCAGGAAGTGATGCCAATTCAGGAAAAACAAAAGCAGTTTTATCCGAAGACGGAACGCATTATTCCATAACTGGACAAAAAATGTGGATTTCAAATGCGGGATTTTGTTCTTTATTTATTGTATTTGCTAGAATTGAAAATGACAAAAACATTACCGGATTTATAGTAGAAAACAATGCTGAAAATGGAATTTCAATGGGCGAAGAAGAACATAAATTGGGCATTCGCGCCTCTTCCACCCGACAAGTTTTCTTCAACGAAACCAAAGTTCCAATAGAAAATATGCTTTCCGAAAGAGGAAATGGTTTCAAAATAGCCATGAATGCGCTGAATGTTGGTCGAATAAAATTAGCAGCAGCTTGTTTGGATGCGCAAAGAAGAGTGACCACCGGAGCCACAAAATATGCCAATGAACGAATTCAATTTAATACACAAATTGCACAATTTGGGGCTATTCGAGCAAAATTAGCCGAAATGGCAATGAATTGTTATGCCGGCGAAAGTGCTTGTTACCGCGCCGCAAAAGACATTGAAGACCGAATTGCCACTCGCGAATTGGAAGGCGCATCGCATCAAGAAGCCGAGTTAAAAGGTGTTGAAGAATATGCCATAGAATGTTCCATTTTGAAAGTAGCTGTTTCCGAAGATGTTCAAAATTGTGCTGATGAAGGCATTCAGATTTTTGGTGGAATGGGTTTTTCAGAAGATACGCCGATGGAAAGCGCTTGGAGAGATGCTCGAATTGCACGAATTTATGAAGGAACAAATGAAATAAATCGAATGCTTTCGGTAGGAATGTTAATTAAAAAAGCCATGAAAGGTCATGTCGATTTGTTAGGTCCTGCAATGAAAGTAGCCGAAGAATTAGTTGGAATTCCCGATTTTAATACACCCGATTATTCGGAATTATTTGCCGAAGAAAAAGAAATGATTGGCAAACTAAAAAAAGCCTTCTTAATGGTAGCGGGAAGTGCCGTTCAGGAATTTGGCCCTGATTTGGATGCCCACCAACAATTATTAATGGCAGCAGCAGACATGTTAATCGAAATTTATATGGCGGAATCAACGTTGCTTCGAACCGAAAAATTAGCAAAAAAACAAGGCGAAAATGATGTTAAAGAACAAATTGCAATGGCACAACTCTATTTGTATCAAGCCGTTGATATTATTTCACAAAAAGGAAAAGAAAGTATAGTTTCTTTTGTTGAAGGCGACGAACAAAGAATGATGCTTATGGGATTGAGACGCTATACAAAATATGCAAACATGCCCAATGTGGTTGGTTTGAGAGAAATCATAACAAATAAATTAGTAGCAGAAAATAACTATTGCTTTTAAACGGCTTAAATTTTACTTAAATAATTGAAAATAAAACAAATAAGTCCAAAACAAAAGTATTTTTGAGTAAATTTATAAAAAACAAAAACATGAAAAAACTAATTTTCTCCATCGCATTAATTACAATTGTTATTTTTGGTTGTAAAACCAACACAGGAGCTACAAATACTCAAAAGCTTACACTAGCATTTGAACCAAAAAACAATAGCGGCGTTTTTGGAAAAGCCACTTTTACTGAAAAAGATGGAAAAGTTACTTTGGTAGCCAAATTAAGTGGATTGAAACCTGGAATTCATGCCATTCATATTCATGAAAAATCAGATTGTTCGGCAGCAGATGGAAGTTCGGCTGGCGGACATTGGAATCCTACGTTCAAAAAACATGGGAAACTAGGCGAAGGCGAAGCACATAAAGGCGATATTGGCAATTTCACAACCGATGAATCCGGAAAAGGAACCATCACTTTCACAACCGATGAATGGTGTATTGGTTGTGGTGATGCGAACAAAGACATTATCGGAAAAGGGCTAATCGTCCATCAAGGAGCCGATGATTTTACCACACAACCAACGGGTAATTCAGGCGCAAGAGTAGCTTGTTCGGCAATAATTAAATAAAAATAGTTGTCTGATTAATCATAAAAAACCATAGTTTTGTGATCTCAAAAGCAAACCATGATTAACCCTTCTGCAAACGGCTGGATTGATAAATTTTTTTTAGAGCAAAAAACGTTTTTCGTAGCGAAAAATGTTGATCCTCAATTGTTTTATTTAAACACCAGAAAAACTGGATTTATTTATGGCCATATCGTTTCGTTTGATACAATTGAACCCATAAACAAAGAAAATTGGCTTCAAGACGAAGTGTCAAAAGTAGCGTTATTGACAACATTAGCTCATGTTTATTGCCTATTTGAAACGCATCCAAATGCTACAGATTTTATTACTAAAGTTGTTGCTTTTTATGATGAAATGAATCCAAAAGGATTCAATTTATTTAAGAAAATGTTACCCAATGATGCCGCAACTGTCAATTTGGAAAAAATTATAGACAATCGGGTTCAAACGAACATTGATATTATCAGTAAAAATTTTTCGAATAATGTTACAAACGCCCTACTTTTCATTGATGTTATGGCGTTTCAACATTATATGAATTACCATGAAATTCCTGAAAAATACCTCAAAAAAATGGAGGAAACTGTAACAAGTGTCATTTCATTGGCATTGAAAACAAAAACCACCAAAACCAAATATGACGATTTATTAATCAAACTTTTTGAATCTTCGATTCGGTATAGTAAATTTTCAAATGTAGAAGTTCAAAATTTGGAAGATTTGAATTTGGACACTTTTACGAACGATTTAGAAAAATATTATTTAATAGATTTGGCTGGAATGGCGTTATGGAGTGATGGCGTTATTGAAAGAAGCGAAGCGTTTTTTCTACATAAATTAGCAGGATTAATGCAGGTTTCTGATGCCTTTGTGAACGAGAGTATTTTGGAAACAAATGACTTTATTTTAAACTATAAAAAAGATATTCCTTATTTCAATTATTCGAATCCGGTTAAACATTTTTATGATCAAACGACACAAAATGTAGAAGTTTTGATTACTCGAAATAAAAAAAGATTGTACAAAGAACTTTCGGAAAGCAAAGAATTGATGCTGCTTTTGGCAAAATCGACGCACCGCGATTTAGACGAAAAGGAAAAAAAGAAAGTCAAAAAACAATTGTTGGACATTTGCAAAACCGTTCCTTCTTTGACGGTGTTTTTATTACCTGGCGGGAGTTTATTATTGCCAATATTAATCAAGTTTATTCCAAAATTACTACCATCGGCTTTTAATGAAAATTTAGAAAACGAATAAAAAAAAAACCGCTCAAGGCGGCTTTTAATATTAAAATTTCAACTGATAGACTTCATCCAAATCTTTGTCGGAACTGATGTTGACATTCAAATCGGTCACAAATCCTGAATTTAATCCGTAGGACCAACCGTGAAGCGTTAGATCGTGGCCGTTTTTCCAAGCCGATTGCACGATAGAAGTTTTGGCCAAATCAAAAACTTGTTCTTTTACATTTAATTCGACAAACTTATTAAAACGCTCGTTTTCGTCGGTAATTGAATCTAAATATTCTTGATGCAAACGATAAACGTCTTTTATATGTCGAATCCAATTGTCTATAATTCCAATTGAATCGTTGCCCATCGCGGCTTGTATTCCTCCGCATCCATAATGTCCGCAAACAATTACGTGTTTGACTTTCAAAACATTCACGGCGTAATCGAGCACACTTAACATATTCATATCCGAATGAACAACCATATTGGCAATATTTCTGTGAACAAAAACTTCGCCTGGCTTTGCGCCAATAATCTCGTTGGCCGGAACCCGACTATCGGAACATCCAATCCAAAGTAAAGGTGGCGTTTGGCCTTTGGCTAAATCCTTGAAATAATTTGGGTCTTTTTCTAATGTAGATTCAACCCAAATTTTATTGTTGTCTAATATTTTTTTATAGAAATCGCTCATTCATTTTTTAAATTAAATAAAGTTTAAAATTACTCTATTTTTGTTAATATGTAAAAAAAAGAGACAGATAAAATACCTGTCTCTTGAAAATATATAAATAGGCTATTTATTTATCATAAAAAGTAACCTCTCCATTGTTAATATTGTGCATTCCGCCAATAATACCAATTTCTCCATTTGCAATCATTTCTTTAAGAATTGGACTTCTTTCCATAATTGCATTAACGGTTCGTTTTACGTTGATTGATGCTACTTTTTCAACGAAATCTGAGTTGGAGGAATTTCTATTTTCTATTTCTGATTTTTCATCAAAAACAGCCGGTTGGATTTTGCTTAACAACGCCGTTAGATTGCCCATTTCAACATGATCACACGCGCCTTTTACTGCGCCACATTTTGAATGACCCAAAACTACAATAATTTTGGAACCTGCAACTTTACAAGCAAATTCCATACTTCCCAGAATATCTTCATTGACGATATTACCAGCAATTCGAACACTAAAAACATCGCCCAATCCTTGGTCGAAAATTAATTCTGCGGAAGTTCTTGAATCGATACAACTCAGAATAACCGCAAATGGGTGTTGGCCGTCCGAAGTTTCATTAGCTTGTTCTAAGAGATTCCGATTTGCTTTTAGATTATTCATAAATCTTTTGTTTCCTTCTTTTAAAATTTCTATAGCCATTAAAGGTGTTATGGCTGTTTGCATTTCTTTATTTAATGTTTTCATATTTTTTATGTTTTAAATTTATAATGGTAAATTGTTAAAAATTACAATTTGAAATTGATTGTAATTTGATTTTTCTAATGCTTGCGTCATATATCCTGCTTCGATTTTAAAGTTTTTATTCAAAACAAACCCTAGGGCGCCATAAATTCTATTTCTATCAAAAACAGCGCTTTTAGAATTAATAAATATTTCGTTATACGAAGCAAGATAAATGGCGTTTTTTTCAAGTGTTTTTTTATTCATAGGAATATTAATTCCTAAAAAATATCTAAATCGGCACTGAAAATTACTTTGTAGAAATCGTTCTTCAATTCGATAGCGATGTTGAATAAAAAATCTATCAAATTGCTGTTTTGTAATAAACTGTTGAAAGATTCTATGTTCATTCGATTGAACTTTATTGACCGAATTCGTTACATATTTTTGCGAGTTAATAAATCCATATCCAAACAGAACATTATTGTTGTTTTCCGAAAGGTTATAACCAATTCCAGTTCTCAAAAGCAGTTGATTTGTGTCTCCGAAAAAATTATAATTTCGAAGCTGAATTTCATTATGCCAATTCCATTTGGAATCAATTTTTTGATTTCCAAAATAAACCAACCAATTTCCTACTTCTGAATTTTGTGAAAACGACAAATTAAAAAAGCAAATGGAAAAAACTAGTATCTTCACTGTTTTCATTGGTTTTTAATTACTTTTTATGTTCAACAAAAACATGTTTTTCTTCTTCGCCAGTTTCAACTAATCCATATGCCTTTTTGAATCCGACTAATTTAACTTTGATGTTTTGTTCTTTTGAAGTGATTTTTTTAAATTCTTTAATTAAATCCAATACATCATGAGCAATATAAACCGTTTCGGAAGCATTGATAATAACCTTTGAATTTTCCGGAATGTCATTTAAAGTTGATTTAATAGCTGCTTTATTTAAAAAGGATACTTCTTGAGCTAAATCGATATGAATTACATCGCCATCATGAAATTCTTCTTTTCTAAATTTATACGCTCTTTGCATATTTCCTTTCAAAACAAATACAATACTAATAATCATTCCAAGCGCAACACCTTTTAACAAGTCGGTGAATACTACCGCTAACAATGTAGCGATAAAAGGAATAAACTGGTATTTTCCTTTTTCCCAAAAATGCAAAACTGTTTTAGGATTAGCCAATTTATAACCAATCATTAATAACACTGCGGCCAAAGTTGCTAAAGGAATTTTATTCAAAAGTGTTGGAATGGCCAAAACGCTAATTAGCAATAATAGACCGTGAATTATCGTTGACATTTTTGACTTTGCACCAGCAGTATTATTTGCAGTGGTTCGAACAACAACCGATGTCATTGGCAATCCTCCCAAAAGAGCACTGAAAATATTTCCAAGTCCTTGAGCTTTTAATTCGACATTGGTATCGGTGTAGCGTTTTTGGACATCCATTCTATCGGCTGCTTCAACACATAATAGCGTTTCGATAGAAGCTACAATAGCGATTGTTAAACCAATCATCCAAACATTAGGATTTAAAATAGCAGCAAAATCAGGAAGGATAAATATGCTTTTGAATTCGTCAAAAGAGTTTGGAACTGGCAAACTCACTAAATGATCACTTTTAATCGCCAAACTACTTTCAGAAATAATGAAAAATTCATTTATAACTATACTAATTATAACCGCAATTAATGCTGCTGGAACTAATTTAATATTCTTCAAAAACGAAACCTTGGTCCAAGCAATTAAGATAGAAAGGGAAATTAAGGTGATAATAACCGAGCCCAATTGAATGTGACCAATTACTTGAAATAATTCCGAAAAAGTGTTCTCATAATCTCTTTGAACAAAAGCCAAATCCCCTTCATAATCTTTATCATAACCAAAAGCATGAGGAATTTGTTTTAGAAAAATGATGACTCCAATTCCGGCAAGCATTCCTTCGATAACATTGGTTGGAAAATAATTAGAAATACTTCCTGCTTTAATAAAGCCCAAAATTAATTGGATAATTCCCGCCAAAAATACGGCGGTTAAGAAAATGTCAAACGCACCCAAATCGGTTATTGCGGTTAATACAATTGCGGTTAAACCAGCTGCTGGTCCTGAAACGCTTAAATGGGATTTACTTAAAAATCCAACCACAATTCCACCAATAATACCTGAAATAATACCTGAAAACAAGGGCGCTCCCGAAGCCATTGCAATTCCTAAACAAAGTGGCAAGGCCACCAAAAAAACCACTAAACCTGACGCAAAATCAGATTTGAGGTTAGCAAAAAGATTTATTTTTTTTGTCATAATACCTTAAAATTTAATACAAATTGTTTTGTTACATGAAATGCAACTTAAGATTGTTCTTTATAAAAAACTGAAATTGTACTAAACTTGATCGGGTGGTGGTATGAAAATTTTGGAAGAAATAGAATCGTGGCGCAAAACATTTACAGAATGAATTTTGCTGTTTTTTTGAATGGAAAAATTAATTTGTGGAAAAGAATTTTGCACGATGATTTGTGATTTGATTTCTTTTTGAGAAACTTCTTCTTCGGTCATGCTATAAAAACAAGAAGTATCCGTTGCTTTCTCTATCAAACTCACTATGGTTGGAGTTGATAAAAAAATGAAGAAAACAAAAATAAATATTCTCACTGCGATTTTCATGAGGCAAAAATAATTCGAAACAGAATAAATAAACAAAATTTCAATTGAATTTTATACAAAATTTAACAAGCGTTTCATGCTTTTATTTTAAAATAACCTTTGATTTTTATTATAAATTAAACTGATTGTTTTTTATATTTGCATCATAAAATACTATTAAAATGACAATTACCCAACTTCAGTACGTATTAGCAGTAGCCGAATATAAAAATTTTACGCTAGCAGCCGAAAAATGCTTTGTAACGCAACCTACATTGAGCATGCAAATTCAAAAAATTGAAGAAGAACTCAATGTTTTGATTTTTGATAGAAGTAAAAAACCAATTCAATTGACAGAAATTGGACAAAAAATTGTCAATCAGGCAAAAAATATTGTCAATGAAGCTGACAGAATAAAAGACATCGTCGAGCAACAAAAAGGATTTGTTGGAGGCGAATTTCGTCTCGGAATTATTCCAACGATTATGCCAACGCTTTTGCCGATGTTTTTAACGAATTTTATTAAGAAATATCCGAAAATTAAACTCATCATCGAAGAATTAAATACAGACGAAATCATTCTTAAATTAAAAAATGGCCATTTAGACGCCGCCATAGCCGCAACCCCTTTGATGGAAGAAAAATTGAAAGAAATTGTGCTCTATTTTGAACCATTTGTTGCCTATGTTCCTGAAAATCATTCTATCGCAGGAAAAGATGAAATTGAAGTAAGCGATTTAAATTTGGACGATATTTTGCTTCTTCAAGACGGTCATTGCTTTCGGGATGGAATTCTAAATTTGTGCAAAAATCAAAATTTTTCTAAAAACACTTCGTTTCAAATAGAAAGCGGCAGTTTTGAAACATTAATTCGTTTGGCCGATGAAGGTCTTGGAACTACGCTTCTACCCTATTTGCATACGTTGGAACTAAAAGACAAAGACAAATTAAAACTTCGTCATTTTAGAGAACCTAAACCAGCTAGAGAAGTCAGTTTGATTTTTCCAAAAACAGAATTAAAAATTCACATTATTGAAGCGTTGCGTCAAACTATTTCCGGCGTTATAAAAGGAGCTATTGTATTTCAAAACGTAAAAATTATTAGTCCGATCACTAAAAATAATCTATAAAAAAAGGAACCAAATTGGTTCCTTTTTTATTATTTGTTGATTTCAATAAAACACTTCTTTAATTCTGGCTTTTCATTTGTAAAGTTAATCAGCCATTCCATCAATTGTTCTATTTCATAAGGCAATAACACTTTCAAAGCTTTTTCCAATTCTTTGCAAAAAAGTTTTGGGTCAAAACTAACTCGTTCTAAAATATTCTTTGTGTAAGCAACCATGGTTCTTTTCATAAAAATAGCTAATTTTAGTTACAATAATTATTCAAATTTACTGAATTCTAAAACGGTAACTTCAAAAAAAACGTTAATTTTTTACTTAATTAACTTCTTTTTGTCGCGCGAAACATTTCTCTTTTTCCTGGTGGTCCGGGTAATTTTTCAACGGTAAACCCAACTTCAATCATGCTTCTTTTTACAACGCCACGAGCGGCGTAGGTTACTAAAATCCCTTCTGAATTAAGGGAATCGTACATAATTTTGAAGATTTCAATGCTCCAGAGTTCGGGTTGAACCCGATAACCAAACGCATCAAAATAGATTAAATCGAAGGCATTTTTATCGGTAATATCTTTAAAAAATTGATTTCTTTTGGTTAGGGTAAAAATCTCCGAAATTTGGATTTTTTCTTCCCATTTTGAATCGTGCATTTTTTCGAAAATTGCTTTATGTTGCAATGCGTTTAATTCCGAAACATAATTCATTTGCAACACTTCTTCGGGAGAAACTGGATAAGCCTCAACGCCAACATAATCTATAATTTGAGTCGTTTTGGAAGCTTCAAGAAAAGTAATAAACGTATTTAAACCTGTTCCAAATCCAATTTCTAATATCGAAATGGGTTTGTTTTTAAAAAGCGATAAACCGTTTGATATAAACACATGATACGCTTCTTGAATGGCGCCGTGTTTGGAATGATAACTTTCATTCCATTCGGGCAAATGAATGGTTGTTGACCCATCAAGAGTTTGAAAAATTTCCCTTTTCAAATTATTTGATATATAATTTTTTTATCTTCGGAATTGGACCGCCACATTTCACTTCGTGACAACGAATACAAGCGTTTACACCATCATTGAAATGGATTTTAGCATTCTTTGGATCTTTGTAAATAAGCTCTTGCGATTGAATAAAAAGCGCTGCTTGTTCCTTAAAAAAAGTATCGTTTTCGGTTTCGTCGGTCATTACGGCTTTATGAATATCCAAAAAATGATTGGGGAATTTTCCAATGGTATCGCCTTTCGAAATTCGTTCTTTTAGACGTTGATTGTCCACATACATTTGTTCCATTAAAGTCGCCATTTCGGACATCTCGTACATCTCAAATTTTTTGGTTTTTGAAGGAGAATCGCAACTGGATTTGGCTTCTTTTTTCTGGCAACTTATCATCGTTAAAACGAAAAAAAATAGAATTATTTTTTTCATTTATTCTTGAATTAAAACACCATCAGCAAGAAAAGAAAAAGTTGTTTTTGGAGCAATAATACTATCAATAGCAACTTGCGATTTTCCAGCATCTTTTGCATAATGTTTCAATTCATCAACTGATTCAATACTTACAAATGCTTTTCCATTCACAATCACGATTTCGTTTTCTGCATTTTTTGGAACAAAAAAACCATAATCTTTAAACTTTACAAAAACATCATTATCGTTTCCTAAATCCAAAGTCATCCAACATCCTTTTTTCTGACAAACGGATTTAATTTTGGATTTAAATTTTACTACAATCGTATCACCTTCTTTCAAATTGGTGTAATTTGTATTCATTTCATCAACCGAAATTGCATCGTCAGGAGAAAAAGTAGCGCCAAAGGTGGCAAAATTTTCTTTTTTACAACTAGTAAACAGAATTATCGAGCAAAGAATCAAAATTATTTTTTTCATTTTAGTAAATTTTAAATATTATACAAAAGTAGCCAATAATTCAAAACTTTGAGTGAATTCGACATCAATTTTTAAAATATGTTGAATATTTCACAAAAGTAGCCAA